>CAYLSH010000033.1:0-1344 GCA_964386235.1 uncultured Lachnospiraceae bacterium
TATTTTTCGTTGCCAGCATCCTCTCTGTGAGATATAATGGATTACTGGAGGTAGTTATTCTATGTTTCGATTTATTTTAGTACTATTATTTGTTGTTTTGTTTCTGATTCTGACGTTGCCGCTGCTCTTTATTTTGTGGCTGATCGGCAAAAAATGGCCGAACGCATACAACCGTGCTTCCCGTCACATCGTAAAATGGGGTTTTAGTGTGGTACGTTTCCTCTCCGGCACGAAACTCATCGTACTGGGACAGGAAAACATCCCCCGGGATCAGGCTGTGTTGTATGTAGGAAACCACCGCAGTTATTATGATATCATCCTTACTTATCTTGCCGTACCCGGCATGACGGGCTACATTGCCAAAAAGGAGATGAATAAGATCCCCAGTCTGCGCAAATGGATGAAAGCCATCGGCTGCTTATTCCTGGATCGTGACGATATCCGCCAGGGCATGCAAATGATCCTCGATGCAGTCTCAAAAGTTAAATCAGGAATTAGTATTTTCGTATTTCCGGAAGGTACGCGTAACAAAACAGACGACAATTTTCTCCCATTCAAGGCCGGAAGCCTTAAAATTGCTGAGAAAAGTAAATGTCCCATTGTCCCGGTTGTGATCTTGGGTTCCGATGAGGTCTTTGAAAAACATGCCCCAAGGATCGTTAAAACAACAGTCGTTATCGAATTCGGTCCTGCCATTTATACGGACAACCTTGACAAGGAAAGTAAGAAAGCGCTTGCAGACAACACCTTTGCCCGCATTCAATCCATGTATGAAAAAAACAAAAAGGATTATAATTTCTAATTTTCGTTTATGGTAGTATCATATAGGTTTGCATATACCACGAATAATCTGATCAGATTATCCCGGTTGTCGCTTTCCTTCTTGTATTCTGCCAGGTAATCACGATTATCCGCATTTACTCCGGACAGATAATGGATGTAATTTTTCTGTGCTCCCATATATTCCTGTCCGGATAATACCAGATTCACAACTCCCAGAAGCATCATATCTTCCAGGATCTCCTGTTCACTCATGTCATCAATATCCGGCAACACATAAAAGTGTTCACGGGAAGAGCGCACGGAGATATCCTGCGCCTTATCCAGATAATGATCCAGCAACTGCTCACAACGTTCATAATTCGTCCCGTACGGCGTAGATAAATATGTAAAATCCGCAAGCATGGTATAACCATATTCGCTGTTTTTATGTTCCTTTTCTTTCATGCCATCAGATTTTGTGGTGGCATTGACATCAGATTTTATGGTGGCATTGACATCAGATTTTGTGGTGGCATTGACATCAGATTTTGTGGTGGCATTGACATCAGATTTTGTGGTGGC
>CAYLSH010000033.1:1444-20342 GCA_964386235.1 uncultured Lachnospiraceae bacterium
TTGACATCAGATTTTGTGGTGGCATTGACATCAGATTTTGTGGTGGCATTGACATAACTGAATGTGATGGCATTGGCATCATATTCCGTGATGGCATTGCCGTATTTGTACTGTCTGGTCAGTCGATATAACTGTGTCGATGCAAAATACCATGCATCCGTTTCGATCTGATCGCGGTATTTCTCCGCGTAGCGATATGCTTTCTGCGCCGCCAGTAAGCAGGCATTCACAAGTGCCGGATCTTCCGATTCCCGATAAAGCCATGCATACTGCGCAAACACCCCCGCCATCTGTATCGTGGCAGGAAGAGAAACCTCATCCTGATTATCTTCGTAAAACGCCCCGGTTGCCTCATCCTGGGAAGCAAGAAGCAATTCCATTTTTGAATGAATGTAGGACATATTGGTCCATGTTTTCGGAAACATCTCATCCACAAACATATAATTTGATAAAAAGAATGCAAGATCGCTTACTTTCGTATATTCAGCATTCAAAAGAATGGATTCCAATTGCCGGTATTCACTGTTATAGATAGTACTGTTTATGGAAAAAGAATAGGAGTCCCCAATCTGCTTTTGGTGAATGTAGTAGTTTCCGCTTTCTTCTAACCGGGAGAACACACCATAATAAAGTGTCCCATCCTTCTCATCCCGTACCTTGCTCAGGGTACCCGTATAGATGGTTGCATCCGTGTCTTTATCCCGCACTTCAAAGGTTTCTTCCAGATTATTCCCATAAAAGAAGGCCACTTTTTTGTCCCGGTTGTGATACCCCGTCCGGTCAACCCGGATATGTGGTTGCTGGGAAGGAACCTCATAAGAAAAGTCCGGCTCCATTTCCAGGGTATCCTGTTCTGGCGGTATCTTCGATACCGGTTGTGACGTTTTCGATTGCGGAACACAGGACGTACACAACATACCCATTATGAAAATGCAAAACAGCCAGACTTTTTTTCTCAACGCTAAACTTCCTCCGAATTTTCTTTCTCCATTGTAACATCATCAGAAAATCCGGTAAAGATGCAATTGCTATGACATTTGATTTAATGGATCACAGGGTTCCCCATTTTTTGTCAATTTGAAATAGACATTGGTTCCTTCCTGTGAAAAATACTTCGTCGGTGCGGCTACCGTCCCTATCACTTCACCAGTCCGGATATAATCGCCCTCATTTAAGGAAATATCTCCCAATTGTCCGTAAGTCAGTTCGTATCCGTCGCCCAACTCCACACAGACACAGTTTCCATACTGATTATCGTAAAAAATACTGCTCACACGTCCGTCCGCAGCCGCTGTGATGGTCTCTCCTTCCGATGCTTCTATCATAATTGCCGGATTGTACCTGTATTGCTGTAAAGTAGGAAAATAGACGGTCTTATCCATGCTGTAGTTGATCAGGATCTTCCCCACAATGGGCCACGCAAGTCCTTCTTCCTGTGAAAAAGAAAGTACCGGCGCAGAGTCCTTTTTCACCGGCATTTCTTCCACATATGCCTGATAATCCCCAAAATCAGACTCCAGTGCATCCTCTCTTACCTGTGGATTTACCGCTTTTGACACATTAACGGGTGAACTCTTTTCAGGTAAACTGTTTTCAGGCAAGTTCTCTTCCTGTGTACTTTCTTCCTCCTGTTTCGGCCCCGACAAATCCGCAGAATTTTCATTCTGAATACGGGTTCTTTCTTTTACATATACTCCTGTTAAAGTCAGGGCAGATAATACAAGCAGGCTGGAAGCCAGCATAACAAATTTTTCTTTTTTTAAACCATTTCTGTTTTTTCGCATTGTCATCCCTCCATTCTATACAAGTAGTTTTTCCGCAAGGAATAACTTTATACAAAAAAAGATCACTTCTTTGAAAAGAAATGATCTTTTTCTTAATTACTCGTTTTTACATGGCATTTTCATAATCATATGTATGTTTTGCCATATCTATATGGGCGATCGTTCCCGCCATACCATTTTCATACAGAAATACACCGCTTTTGCGGATCCGTCCGTTTACTTCTCCCGTTGCATTCGAACGAAGCGTATAATCCGTGTCCGAACTGCCCAGATAAATAGCTCCCAGACCCTTTTCTTTTAAAGTGTACAGGCGGTCGTTGCCGTCTTCATCCTTTACCCAGATCTTCAGGCGGTCAAATATGGAATCTGCTTCATCAATCCAGCCGTTGCCGTCCTCGTCATAACGGGCAAGATCCGCAAATCCATCCCCCGTCTTTGCTCCAAACAATTCCGAGCCGTCATTGATGGTTCCGTCTCCATTGCGGTCCAGTGCCAGAAATGCATTTCCCGTTTCCAGAGCCGAAATCTCTTCTTCCGTTCCGTCGCAGTCCAGATCAAAGAAAAACTTCTGATCCGACAAGCCGGTAACATTCCCGTCCAGATTGATCACCAGTGGATCGCACATGGCCACCACATTCTGACTTTCATTTTTGTAATACTGTGCAAAACGATGGCTCATTCCCACATTCATCTGAAAAGAAATCTCCCGTCCATCCGCGGTCTTTACGGTACCGTTTGTCGAAAAGCTCATGCTTTCCTCTTCCTGATACGATACTTCTTCCACAGCTCTTAACTCCATGTACTGCATGGTGCCCGTCTGGGTCCGGTTGTTTTCCGCTGTTACATTAAAAGTATCCGCTAACCTCGATGCTCTTTCGCCGCCAAACAACAGTCTCCATAAATACAGGATGCACTGCTGTCTGATCTGCTCGATCCCTTTTGCCTCCGTCCCTTCCGTTATGCTTTGGATACGGGACGAAATTGCAGTTGAGTAATTCTGCATACGTTGCAGGGCATTGTCCGTTTCCTCCTGCTCTGCTGTCTTTTTTTCTTCACCATCTGTTTGAAGTGGTTCACCTGTTCCATTACCCAGCAAATCTTCTTTTTCAAGCGCTTTATCCGAAAACGCATACGAAACCACATTTGCTGTTAATGATAACTTCCTTGTTGATACAGAACGATATGTTCTGGCGGATTCCATTCCTACATTTGAGGAATTAATGATCAAATAGTCTCCTTTCGCCGGCTTTCCATTATTTACAGACTGGCCACATCTGCATACAGTATATCGGCGTTTTTCGGGCAAAACTTAAGGGCGCAGCCGACCGGCTACGCCCTTATTGTTAATTTTAAATTTAATTAATTACACCCTATTATAATTGATCAGACAACCATCCAGAATAATCTGACGTTCCTCGTCCGTAAGGTCTCCAAGCGTCATTTCAAAGGCTTTCAGCGCTCCGTCTACAATGGCATAACATTTAATAACATCTGTTTTTTCTTCCACTGCTTTGCGGATATCCGGGAGATATAAGTAATCCAGTCTCTTAAACGGCAGTGTACCTTCTTTGATGATAAACGGTAACATCCCCCAGTTAATCAGGTTCGAACGATAGCGCTTTGTGGCATACTCATTTGCGATGTTTGCCCATCCGCCGAGCACCTTCTGGCAGCTTGCCGCCTGTTCTCTGGCAGAACCGTCACCCGGTTTTACGGCAAATATGGTGGAGCCATAACCAATGCCTGCTTTTCTGGCATCCGGAAATTCTTTTTCGATCGTTTCGATCACTTCTTTTAACTCCGCCTTGGCTGCAAATACATCTTCACCTGCCATAAGAGCCGTCTGTGCCTTCTGCATATCTTTTGCAAGACCGACATATTCCGGATCTTTTCTGGATAAGGTAAATTCCGCCAGTCCCAATGGATTGGAACGATAGGAGGATGTTTCACCCGAAGGAATCAGTTCATCCGTTGTCGTAACCGGATCATGGATCTCGGAAACCACTCTTAATACCAGGTTATTTGGCAATTCGCTCATAGCCGGCCAGTCCTTGATATTGGGACCAAATTTGATCTCAACCGAAGGATCCGCAACACCCTTGGAATCAAATACACGGTTTGCATAGATCTTTTCGTCAAAATGATACTGATACGTCTCAAACTTACCGTCAAACTCTGTAGCCGGTGTTAAGAATCCCTTATTTGCGGCTGTTGCAGCGATGGAACGGGCATCCATAAGTGCAACCGATGCAATCTGTCCGCTCTGGATCTTAGAACCTTCCCTGTTCGGGAAATTACGTGTGGAATGGCGAATACTGAACGCATTGTTAGCAGGCGTATCTCCGGCGCCAAAACAAGGTCCGCAGAATGCCGTCTTTAAGATGGCACCTGTCTCTAACAAGGTTGCCGCACAACCGTTTTTCATCAATTCCATGTAGATCGGAGTAGATGCCGGATAAACATTTAACGTAAATTCGTCCGCTCCGATATAATGTCCTTTTAAGATGTCCGCTGCCGCACAGATATTTTCAAATCCACCGCCTGCACAACCTGCGATCACACCCTGATCCACGTACAATCTGCCGTCACGGATCTTATCCTGTAATGAGTAGTCAATCTTATCCCCAAAACTTACTTTGGCTCTTTCTTCGACTTCATGAAGCACGTCGGAAAGATTTGCATTTACTTCTTCGATCGTATAAGCGTTGCTTGGATGGAACGGCATCGCGATCATGGGCTTGATCTGTGAAAGATCAATGGTAATCAATTTGTCATAGTATGCCACCTGTCCCGGCTGTAAAAGAGCATAATCTTCTTTTCTGCCATGGATCTCATAGAATTTCTCAATCTCTTCATCCGTCTGCCAGATGGAGGAAAGACAGGTTGTTTCCGTGGTCATAACGTCGATTCCGATACGGAAATCCGCACTTAATGCAGATACACCCGGTCCAACGAATTCCAATACTTTATTTTTCACATAACCGTTGGCAAAAACAGCGCCGATCAATGCAATCGCAACGTCCTGCGGTCCCACTCCATGCATGGGTTCTCCGGTCAGATAAATACCAACCACGCCCGGTCTGTCAATATCATAGGTCTGATTGAGTAACTGTTTTACCAGTTCCGGTCCGCCCTCGCCCATTGCCATGGTACCCAGCGCACCATAACGGGTATGGGAATCGGATCCCAGGATCATTTTACCGCCGCCTGCAAGCATTTCCCTTGCAAACTGATGGATTACTGCCTGATGAGGCGGAACGTATACACCGCCGTATTTTTTGGCACAGGTCAGACCAAACATGTGATCATCTTCGTTGATCGTACCGCCGACTGCGCACAAAGAGTTATGGCAGTTGGTAAGTACATAGGGAATCGGGAATTTCTCCAGTCCTGATGCACGTGCTGTCTGGATAATGCCGACAAAAGTAATATCATGGGAAGTTAATTTGTCAAATTTGATCTTTAACTTGTCCATATTACCGGATGTATTATGGTTTTCCAAAATACCGTAGGCGATCGTATTTTTTAACGCCTCCTGCTTTGTCATTTCTAAACCGGTTGTATTCCTGATCTGTGCAGATGCTGTCGCACTCTCCGGCACAATTTCTGTGCCGTTCACAAGGTAGGCACCGCTTTCTGATAAAGTGATCATTTTATATCCTCCTGTTTTTTCTTTATGCTGAACACAACCCCGCTCTTAGGGTAAACCCATTCATCACGAATGGCTATATCATACAAACCTGCTCTCTCTATGCATGCACCCACATTGGTCTGGGTATCTTTATTTAGATAAGAATACATGGTAACGTCCATATCAGCCGGTTTATATTTTAATTTGATATGAGGCGCTCTGGTCGGATCGACCAAAGTCACTTCAAAATAGGTATTCCACAGTCTGGGCATTTTAAAATAAATGCTTACCGCATGCTCACAAACCGTTTCTCTGTGGTCAAAGTCAATCTCGAATTCCAAAATAATGCCATGTTCCTTCCTTTTGACCTGAACCAGATTATTCTCCTCATTTGAACTGTTGTCAATACGCAGGATTGGCATGAACAGAGCGTCGATTACCTCCGTCAGCTTTTCTTTCGGAATCTGATTGATAAAATCCACCACTTCCTGTCCAACGATAAGATCTTCGTTAAAAATACATTTGCAGAATTCCTCATCATTGCCGGTTTCCAGCAAGCCGTCATCGAGACTGTTTTTATCGTAGGCAAACCCGATACTAACCCGGTTGCTTTTCAGACCGTTTACCTCCGGCGCCAGGTATTTCATGGTGAATCGAAACTCTTCATCAATCAGATAATACTTGTCCCTGCCACCCGGAAAATGGAAAGCCGCATATTCCGGCGTCAGTTCCGGTTCCAGATGAATAATGTAATCAAAACTCTTCCGTATTCTGGAAGTATAAGATTTATCAATATATTTGTCCACATTTGTGGTAACCATTTCCACCACATCTTCGTCCTTTAACATGGACGCAATCGTTGACTTGAGAAATAATCGTTTATCCTTATCATCAAAGGCATCCATAACCTCCGGTTCTCCCATCAGCGTCTTGGCGATCTGCTGTGAAGTTTCCCGGGTCTGCGCCTCTAACGTCAGCTTATTATAGAGGATATCAAATACGCAAAAGCCTCCGAATACGCCGATCAGATTGCCCACCACACTGTCCACAAAATCCAGGATGGTGTATTCCCTAAACTGTGTAAGGATAATATATCCTACCACAATAACCAAAGCAGCAACCAGAAAACAGATGGTCGTTGCTGACCAGCCGTCTGTTTTAATTTTTTTCTTCGGATCCTTAGAGTTCTCCACGTATTATTTCCTCCCTCGTAAATATTCCTTTGTACATTGCGGGCTTTGCGTTATAAAAAGCCCAGAACCGGTCTCCGTAATCATAATGCCACCATTCGGAGGGCAGATTGGTAAATCCGGAGTCTGTCATGATTCCGTATAAAAGCCGTCTGTTTTCCCGTATGTCGGATTCTGTCCGGTCTTCATAGTAAGCGGTATGGGTTCTTTCCGTGAATTCATCAAACTTCGCCCCCATATCCAGTTCCCTTCCCCGCTCATCCAATATCGTCAGGTCAATGGCACCTCCCGTTGTATGAACGGGCGGAAAAGCAATATCTGCAACCGGATCCGAAACAAATTTTCTGATGACATTTTCTCTTTCCTGTTGCGTAGCGTTTTCCAGTTTGAACTCCTGTACAATTTTGTCATAATACACTTCATAAAGTTCCTTCTGAAGTGCAAAAGGTCTCCATGCATCCCAGATACGGAAGCGGTATCCATCCGGCAGTTTATCCGCTGCTTTCATCAGATGTTCATACGCTTCTTTTCTCAGGTAGCACGTTTTTTCTGCCTTTGTCATCCCCAGTATGGGATATTGCATTTTTATATCCAGTTTTTCACCGGAATGAATCTCCACCATGGCGGAGGGAATAAATCCTGTTTGTTTATACGCCGACGGTTGTTCGCACTCCGGAATGGCTCCCATCATAGTTTGCCCCCTTTGGCTCCTCCAAAGCCCGCCGTGTTCAGAATATTGGTGTCAAAAGTAAAGGTAAGGCTGTTCTCGGTACGCTCCCTCTTAAGTGCAAGCGTAATCATCCGGTCAAGCAGTTCTTTGTAAGGGATCCCGATCGGTTCCCACAGATAAAATGCCAGTGATCCCGGAATGGTATTGATCTCGTTAAAATATAACGCATCCGTTTCTTCATCGATCATAAAATCAATGCGGGAAACGCCGTTACAACCCAATGCTTTAAATGACTTAACCGCCATATCACGGATTTCTTCCCTTTTCTCGGAAGATAACTCTGCCGGGATCTTGCGGGATACGCTTGCCATCCCCTTCGATCCGCTTCCTTTTGCATTGCTGACGTATTTGTCTTCATAACTTAAAATATCCTTGGTATGGAGGGGTTCTTCACACTCAGAGGCAATTGCCTCATTTTCATCCCCTAAAACAGAGCAGTTAATCTCTCGCAATGCAGTGATGGCATGTTCTACCAGCACCTTCGTTGCATACCGGAAAGCGTCGTCTATGGCGTCCACAAATTCCACTCTTGTTTTTGCCACGTTGATACCGACACTGGAGCCGAGATTTACGGGTTTTACGATAACGGGATAACCCAGGGACTGCTCCACGGTTTCGATGAGGGTATTCATATCCGCATAATCCGAAAGGGTAAACAGTTTTGCATCCAGAACCGGAACGCCCGCTCCCTTTAGCACTTCTTTCATAATGAATTTATCCATTCCAATCGCCGATGCCGTTACATCACAGCCGACAAAAGGAATACCAAGTGTCTTCAGATACCCCTGCAGTGCGCCGTCCTCCACATTGGTTCCGTGTACAATGGGGAACGCCACATCAATGGTTATTTTTCTATTTTTACCGAATTTACGGACGGGATAAGATACCAGACTGACTTCTTTCCCATCATTTACCATGATCACTCTCTGTGATTTTGCAAGCAAAGCATCAATGTCCCTGTAGGATTCGATTTTGCCGATCTCATCCCCCACATACATTTCATTATTCTTTGTCATATAAACCGGAATTACGTCGTATTTTTCCGTATCCATGCTAAGAAACGCCTGAATACCCGAGATTACGGAAACCTCATGTTCAACGCTTTTTCCTCCAAATATCATGGCAACTTTTCGCTTCATTCCCTTATCCTCCTAATAATTATCGGGCAAATCATTTTCCAGAAGAATGTACTTATGCCCCTGCCCTTTTATGGTATAAGCATATGACACAGCCTCCTGCAATTTGTCAAACACCTTGCACTTTTCTTCCGAAAAACCTTTGCTCAGTGCACCTTTTTTTATCGGTTCCGTGTGTTTTTTCCCGACTAATAATATATAATCACAACAATCCGCAGCATAGGTGCCGAATTTGTAGTTATATTCCTCTTCTTTTTCCCCAAGTTCAACCATACCGGGGGTAATCAGGATCCGGATGCCGTCAAACATCGCCAGCGTTTCCACCGCCGCCTTGGATCCGACCGGATTGGAATTGTACGCATCGTCAATAATCGTCACCAGTCCGTGCTCCCTAATCTGCATACGGTGTTCCACAGGTCTGATTTTCCGGACCGGAATCCGCATTTCCTGTAAGGTCATTCCCATCCGGTGTGCCACGGCAATCGCTCCCACCACATTGATTACATTGTAAGAACCAATCAGTTTCATCTGAAAGCGGGCCGTTTCCCCATCCGGTGCAACCACCGTAAACTCCGTACCAAACTGAGAAACCGTGACATCTTTTGCACAGTAACCCTCCCCATTCTGTTCCGCATAGTAAAAGATCTTATTGGTGTATCCGGCTGCCTTTTCCTGAATATACTCATTGTCGCCGTTTAAAAAGATCATTCCGTTCTTTGGAAGGGCATCCGCAAGTTCAAACTTCGTATTCTGGATATTCTGCATGGTAAAAAAAGTTTCCAGGTGCTGGGGGCCCACGGATGTGATAATCCCGCAATCCGGATGCACAAGGTCACAGATCTCCTTAATATCCCCAACCCGTCTTGCACCCATTTCACAGATAAAAATATCGTGTGTAGGCTTTAAATAACTTCGGATCGTTCTGGTTACACCCAGTGTCGTATTAAAATTACCGGGCGTAATCAACACATTGTATTTTTCCTGAAGCAGGGTCTGAAGATAATATTTCATACTGGTTTTTCCGTAACTGCCGGTTACACCGATGATTTTCAGTCCGGAATGATGGCGGAGTATCTTACGCGCATCGTTTATATAATGTCTGTTGATAAGTGCTTCCAGCGGATGATTGAGCACATTTGCCACCAGATTAAGAAACCACTGTGCCGATACACAAAGGATGCACACGCCGGACAGCATCGGTATTCCCGTACCGACAGCCGTGAGGATAAAGGCAGCAAGTATCATAAGAATTATGGTTGCCATCATCCTTTTTACTCTCGGCGTATATACCAACGGCTTTTTCGTATTTATTCTTCTCAAGGCGCGATACACCAGAATCACCATAAGCAATGTCAGGTCAATCACGATGTCCAATATCCATGTCCGAAAAAAGAGACGCAGGATACCCAAAATCATGCCAAATCCGAGCAGCCACTGCTGCCTTGCGTTCTTTTTCAGCCAGTTTCTATGTTCATCATTTTTGTATCCGTTTAACTGAAACATGTGCATATTATGGCGCATGGTCAGCATCAGCGCATATACGGACAAAATAATGGTTATAACAGTACTGATTACCATTCTAATCTCCTACCTGAAAATATGATTTCATAATATTTCTAAAAATATCCGGCCGTTCAAGAAAGGCAAAATGGCCGCAACCGCTTAATACCGCAAGCCCCGCATTCGGAATGCTTTTTTCCATGATTTTAGCATCCTCAATGGGCGTAGCCGTATCTTTATCGCCCCAGATTAACAGCGTATCCTGTTTGATCTTAGGCAGAAGATGCTGTAAGTCCTCATTGACCGCCAATACAAGGCACTGACGCATCATGGGAGAGGCATTTTTATAATCCGCCGATCCCTGTCTGCTTCTCCAGTCATCCACCAGTTCCGGAAATAGGGCATAAACCACTTTGACATTCAGAATCTTTTTAAGAATTTTGTATCTTTTCACCTTTGCTTTCTGCCAAAAAGACTTTTGGGGCACGATTCCCGCACTGTCCATCAATACTATGCGTTCAATCGTAAAGGGAAGTTTCTCCCTCGAAGCCAGTTTAATAATCACCCTTCCCCCATAGGAATGTCCGATCAGCGTTGCACGGTCAATCGCAAGAGTCTCCATCAGTTTGCAGAAAAAATCCGCATAGGCATCCACATTCCAGGCTTCGCGAGGTTCATCGCTCCCGCCAAAACCCGGAAAATCAAACTGAATCACCCTGTAACCGGAGTGTATACAGTCTGCCACGGAATCATAAATCCCCAGATCCGTGCCCCAGCCCTGAAGAATCACAACCGTCCGTTCTCCGGTACCGCTTATCTTATAGCATATATTATATCCATCAACTTCTATATTCATAAAATTCTCTGAAAGAAAAACTTCTTTCCTTTCTAATTACTTTTTCAGCACTACCTTATCCAGATGCCAGATCTCATCCACATACTCCTGAATCGTACGGTCGGATGTGAACTTGCCGCAGCAGGCAACATTTAAGATCGCACTCTTTGCCCATGCCGCATCATCCTTATAGAAGTTCTCAATACGCTTCTGTGCGTCCGCATAGGAGCGGAAATCCTTTAAGATGAAGTAACGGTCTGCCACATCGGTATCCATTGTATTTAATAAAGAATTATACAGCGGGCGGAACAATTCCGTGTCCTCTGCATAAGTGCCGTTTACTAACTGCATCAGTACCTGACGGATATCGGCATCGTTATTAAAGATCTCCATCGGATCGTAATTTTTATTCTTTTCATAAGCAATGACTTCATCCGAACTCAGTCCGAAAATCACTGCATTTTCCGCACCGACTTCTTCTACGATCTCGACATTGGCTCCATCCATCGTTCCCAGAGTAAGGGCACCGTTTAACATGAACTTCATGTTACCGGTTCCGGAAGCTTCCTTGCTTGCCGTAGAGATCTGTTCGGATACATCCGCTGCCGCAAAGATCCATTCTGCATTGGATACACGGTAATTTTCAATAAATACCACCTTGATCTTACCCTGAATGGAGGCATCGTTGTTGATCACATCCGCAACGGAATTGATCAGTTTGATCGTTAACTTCGCATTGCGGTAGCCCGCTGCAGCTTTTGCCCCAAAAATAAAGGTTCGCGGATAAAAATCCATCTCCGGATGCTCTTTGATCTGATTGTAAAGATACATCACATGAAGAATATTCAGAAGCTGTCTCTTGTATTCATGCAGTCTCTTGACCTGAACATCAAAAATGGAGCGTGGATCCACTTCCACACCATTGTGTTCCAATATATATTGTGCAAGACGTACTTTATTCTGATACTTGATGTTCATAAACTCCTGTCTTGCTTTTTTATCATCCGCAAATACTTTTAAACGGCTCATCTGGCTTAAATCCGTGATCCATTCTGCCCCGATGTGGTCCGTTACCCAGTCTGCAAGCAGAGGATTGCCGTGAAGTAAAAATCTTCTCTGGGTAATGCCGTTTGTCTTATTGTTGAATTTCTCCGGCATCATTTCATAGAAATCTTTTAATTCCTGATTCTTCAAAATCTCCGTATGCAGTCTCGCCACACCGTTAACGGAAAATCCGGCTACAATCGCAAGATGCGCCATCTTTACCTGACCATCGTATATGATTGCCATTTTACGGATCTTATCCTGTGTGACACCCGTGTCATACGGATAGCGGTTTTCAATCTCAATCACAAACCTGCGGTTGATCTCCTCCACGATCTGGTATACACGGGGAAGAAGTCTGGAAAAGAGCTCAATCGGCCATTTTTCCAAGGCTTCTGCCATAATGGTATGATTGGTGTAAGCACAGGTCCTGGTTGTGACATCCCACGCCTCATCCCAGGAAAGTTCATACTCATCCATTAATATACGCATCAACTCTGCCACTGCCACCGTGGGATGGGTATCATTTAACTGGAAAGTTACTTTTTCATGTAATTTGCGGACATCATCATGCTTACGCATATACTTTGCCACTGCTTCCTGTACGGATGCGGAAATAAAGAAATACTGCTGTTTTAAACGAAGTTCCTTGCCGGCATAGTGATTGTCATTCGGGTACAGAACTTCTACAATATTGCGGGCAAGATTTTCCTGCTCCACCGCCTTCTGGTAGTCGCCCTTGTCAAAAGAATCCAGCTGGAAGCATTCCACCGGCTCCGCATCCCAGATACGAAGCGTATTGACAATGCCATTGCCATAGCCCACGATCGGCAGATCAAATGGAACAGCTTTTACTGCCTGATAATTCTCCTGTGTGAAAACACTTCTGCCCTTCTCGTCCGTAGAAACACGGATATAGCCGCCAAATTTAACAATCTTAGTGTATTCCGGGCGGCGAAGTTCAAACGGATTGCCGTTTTCTAACCAGTGATCCGGCACTTCTATCTGATAGCCGTCGCGGATCTGCTGTTTGAACATACCATAGCGATAGCGGATCCCGCAGCCATATGCAGGATATCCCAGTGTTGCAAGGGAATCCAAAAAGCAGGCAGCCAGTCTTCCCAGACCACCGTTACCAAGTGCTGCATCCGGTTCCTGATCTTCGATCAGATTCAGATCCACACCCAGTTCGTCCAGACACTCTGCCACATCCTTATATGCCTTTAAATTGATCAGGTTGTTGCCCATCGCACGTCCCATTAAAAACTCCATGGACATGTAATACACCATCTTGGGATCTTCTTCCTCAAATGCCTTCTGCGTCTCCATCCAGTTGTCCACGATCACATCCTTGATCGCATAGGAAACCGCCTGAAAGATCTGTTGCGGTGTCGCCTCTTCCATATTCTTACGATACAATGTTTTGACATTGTACAGAACACTGCGTTTAAACTTTTCCTTGTCAAAATCAGACAGTTCCATTGTTTTCTTTTTCATATATGTCCCTCTTCCTCTAGTATTGCGCAAACACCGGCTCTTTTCTGAGCCGGTGTCCGTCGCTATTCCTACCCGGTAGGTATACACGTCATCGTGTACATAGCCTTTATTTTTCTATACAGATTGTAACACTTTCTCCGTTTACATTCCATTCTTTTTTCACAGAATACTCATTTGCAAAATCAAAATGGTCTGCGAGCACCTTGGTGCCGATGGATGCTTCGTTTTTCTTCACAATCTCTGCCAGTTTTTCATTGCCGAGAACGGATACTTTGATATGATCCATCACTTCAAAATCCGCATCCTTACGCATGGTCTGGATCTTGCTGATAATCTCGTATACAAAGCCTTCTTCCACCAGTTCCTCGGAAAGTGTCGTATCCATCACAACAGTAACTGCATTGTCCGCTTCCGTAACAAATCCATCCTTCTGTACCATGGTAATCAGCAGATCTTCTTCTGCAAGGGAAATCTCCTCTCCGTTGTCGGAAAGAACGATGGCGCCCTTTGCTTTCAGGTCATCCATAGCGGCATTGCCATCGAGTCCGGCAAGCGCTTTCTGGATAAATCCTAAATGTTTGCCGTATTTGGGCCCCACGGTTTTAAGCTGTGGTTTAAAGGTATACGTTGTAAACTCTCTTACATCATCCGTAAATACCACTTCTTTTACATTTAACTCATCTTCAATGATCTCGGCAAAGAAACCGGAAAGCGCAAACGGTGCTTTCACAAACATTCTGCCGATCGGCTGACGATTCTTGATATTGGCTGTATTACGGCAGGCACGACCCATAACTACCACTTTTAAAAGTTCTTCCATGTTCTCTTCGAGTTTTTGATCGATCATGCTTTCATCCACTGCCGGGAAATCACAAAGATGAATACTCTCCGGTGCACTCTGATCCAGGCTTCTTACCAGATTCTGGTAGATTTCCTCTGTCATAAACGGAATCATCGGTGCCGCCGCCTTAGAAACGGTTACCAGTGCCGTATATAATGTCATATAGGCATTGATCTTATCCTGTTCCATTCCCTTAGCCCAGAAACGTTCTCTGCCACGTCTTACATACCAGTTACTCATTTCATCCACAAAATCCTGCAATTCTCTTGCTGCTTCCGGGATTCTGTAATGATCCAGATGATCATCCACCGCTTTTACCATCGTATTCAACTTGGAAAGCAGCCATTTATCCATAACGGAAAGTTTGTCATATTCCAATGTATATTTTGTGGCATCAAACTGATCGATATTGGCGTAGAGTACAAAGAATGCATAGGTGTTCCACAAGGTACCCATAAACTTACGCTGGCCTTCCATAACCGCTTTGCCATGGAAACGGTTCGGCAACCATGGTGCGGAGTTAATATAGAAATACCAACGGATTGCATCTGCGCCATACGTCTGCAGTGCATCAAAAGGATCCACGGCATTGCCCTTGGACTTACTCATCTTCTGTCCGTTTTCGTCCTGAACATGACCCAGTACGATAACATTTTCAAAAGGAGCCTTATTAAATAACAGCGTAGACTCTGCCATCAGAGAGTAGAACCAGCCACGTGTCTGGTCAACGGCTTCCGAAATAAACTGTGCCGGGAACTGTGCTTCAAACAGTTCTTTATTTTCAAACGGATAATGATGCTGTGCAAAAGGCATGGCTCCGGAATCAAACCAGCAGTCAATCACTTCCGGAACACGCTTCATGGTCTTGCCGCACTTAGGACAATGGCATGTGATCTCGTCAATATACGGTCTGTGTAACTCTACGGTCTTTGCCGCCGGATTGCCACTCATCTGTTCTAACTGTTCTCTCGAACCGATTGCTTCCTGATGACCGCAGTCTTCACATTCCCAGATATTGAGTGGTGTTCCCCAGTAACGGTTACGGGAAATACCCCAGTCCTGGATATTCTCCAGCCAGTTACCAAAACGTCCTTCTCCAATGGATTCCGGAATCCAGTTTACGGTCTTATTGTTGCGTACCAGATCATCACGAACTGCCGTCATCTTGATAAACCAGGATTCACGCGCATAGTAGATCAGTGGAGTATCGCATCTCCAGCAGAACGGGTAATCATGTTCAAACTTGGGTGCATCAAATAATTTACCCTCTTTGTCCAGATCCACGAGGATATCTTTGTCCGCATCTTTTACGAATTTGCCGGCATAGGCGGTCTCTTCTGTCATCTCACCCTTGCCGTTTACAAACTGTACAAAAGGAAGATCGTATTTTCTGCCCACCTGAGCATCGTCTTCACCAAATGCAGGCGCAATATGAACGATACCGGTACCGTCCGTCATTGTGACATATGTGTCACAAGTCACATAATGTCCTTTCTTATGCTGCTTAGCGGCACACTCACCTGCGCAGGCAAACAACGGTTCATATTCTTTATATTCCAGATCCGTTCCCTTATAGGATTCTAAGATCTCATATGCCTTCTGTCCTTCTTCTTTGGCAAGAGAACCAAGTACCTTATCCAAAAGTGCCTCTGCCATGTAGTAAGTATAGCCATCGGCTGCCTTTACCTTGACGTAGGTCTCATTCGGGTTTACACAGAGTGCCACGTTAGAAGGCAGGGTCCACGGTGTAGTCGTCCATGCCAAAAAGTATGCGTCTTCTCCCACAACCTTAAAACGTACCACTGCGGAACGTTCTTTTACGGCTTTGTAACCCTGTGCCACTTCGTGGGAAGAAAGCGGCGTACCGCATCTTGGGCAGTAAGGAACGATCTTAAAGCCCTTGTACAAAAGTCCCTTGTCCCAGATTTCTTTTAATGCCCACCATTCGGACTCGATAAAATCATCATGGTATGTTACATAGGGATTATCCATATCCGCCCAGAAACCTACGGTGCCGGAGAAATCCTCCCACATTCCTTTGTATTTCCAGACACTTTCCTTACATTTATCAATAAACGGATCCAGGCCGTATTCCTCGATCTGTTCTTTTCCATCCAGTCCAAGCAGTTTTTCCACTTCCAGTTCTACCGGCAGTCCATGGGTATCCCATCCGGCTTTTCTCGGAACCATATATCCTTTCATGGTACGGTATCTTGGAATCATATCCTTGATAACACGCGTCAGTACGTGGCCGATATGCGGTTTTCCGTTCGCAGTAGGAGGTCCGTCATAAAAAGTATAGGTTGGTCCTTCCTTACGGCTTTCCATGCTTTTTTCAAAGATTTTGTTTTCGTTCCAAAACTTCAGGGTTTCTTTTTCCCTGTCCACAAAGTTTAAACTTGCGTCCACTTTCTGATACATAACATTTTCCTTTCTTCGCTTTGTTTTTCGATTTGGTGGAATTTTCTATTTTTAATATGTGCTACTTTTGCGTCGCTTTTAGCGACATTCTGCCCAAATAAAAAGCCCCGTCCCGTAAAAGGACGAGGCTATAGTCTGCTCGTGTTACCACCTGTTACATCGTACGATCCCTGTGGATGATACGTTCTTCCTTTAACGGAGAAGAACCGGCACATGCTTACTCGTATCCTTTCGGCTGGCAACTCAGAAGTGATCTTCCCTTATTCCGTACTCGCATCCGCTCCCACCAGCTGCGGACTCTCTGGGGCTTTCCAAAACAGGTACTGTCTTCGTCAACGTCTCTTTCTATCTTTTGCCATTATACGGCTACTTTTCAGGTTTTGTCAACCGCGACAGCAAAAACTTACATGCGTTTTTTCATCAGGCTGCGTATCCCCGGCAATATGTCCAGGGCGATGAAGAGCAGCAGCACAAACACGGTAATCAGCTGCGCACGGTAGGTAAAGAAATAATGGCGACAGGCATGATTGGACAAGGCAAGAAATCTTGCGTAGGGTAAAAGCGCAAGCAAAAGCAGTGGTACAAAGAGCGTACCGTGCTTTTCATTGGTCCGGAACAGATAAAAGAATGCCGCTACCGCAAGCAGGATCAAAAAGAGCCACAGCATGACCTGTCTTCCCGTCATTTCCTCTTTGATCGGAAACAGGCAGCCAATATTCTGCCAGAGAGCACCAAAATACTGCTGGGACTTGGTCAGACTGACCGTAAGCAGATCATCCGACACGGTTCCCGAAACACGTTCTGCCGCATGGCTTAGGGATCCTTTAAGTGCCTCTTTGCCAAATACCAGTCCGCTAATCCCCCATTTTGCCGCAAACATCCCCGCATAACCGCCCAGCCAGCAGATGCCGTTTGTAAAGATCCGTTTGATTCCGTCTTTTATGGACGTAAGTTTGTGATTTTCGTATAAAATCAGTAAAAGCACCGCCATCGGAATGGTAAACGTAATGGTCTCCGTGGTTAAAAAATCCACAAAGCAGGTTACCACACCGGTGCTTGCAAAAAATGCTTCCGTGCGTAGTTCCTTATCCTTTTTTGCCCGCATAAGCAGTATAATCAGCACGGCTCCTAATACCAAAAATGTTGTCACATATTCAACGGATGCCGCAATCAGATACGCATGCACCAGTATAAGTGCACCAATCAGACAAAATGCCGCCGTTTTCAGGCAACCGCTCCGAGATGCCTTTTCCCTTTTTAAAAGAAGAAAAACAACCACTGCCATTTCTGCTGCCACTGCCAGTGCAAGAATCACCCGGATCTGTACGATGTTAAACGCAAGAAAAAGCGGGCGCAGAAACACCATGGATCCATGCCAGTAGCGGACATATTCCGTATTGGCTTTTAGCCCCTCATCCATTGCCTGTAAAAAGCTGGCATCCACGTATTGTGTCTCCTCTGAATAATAGGCAGCCTCCAGCGAGGAAATCACCGGATTCTTTTCATCCATCTGCCATATAATCTGCGTCAGAATGCAGTCCGCATAATTGTCCTGCATGGAGAAAAAATACCCCGATGCCAGATTATGAAAGGATGCCTCTTTTGAAAAATAGAGCGCACTCTCATAGCAGTTGTCCCGCAATGGCGCCTGCGGAATCAGGGAAGATAAAAACAGAAGGCATGCACAGATAAGTGCCGTCCCGATTCCCGTTATCAAAATGGTTCCAATTCTCTTTCCTGTCTGCTGCATATCGTATCCTTTCCTGTAAATACAGCGCGTGCATCCTCACGGAGTGTTTTTATGCAATAGGTAATTTCAACGAAATTTCCTACTAAAAAACACCGGCACAGAACTCTCCTAGTCCCTGCGCCGGTTCATCATTCTGTATTTGTAAAATATGGTATAACTATTTTTCGATCTTGGTCATTCCGTAGAGTTGTCCAAGATACAGCGGTCCATAATAAGGATCCCCGGTATCGATCGTGGTTCCTGCCGGAATCTCAATGCGGTAATCCTCATGGTTGTAACGAAGGGTAAATACAATATTGATATCCCTTCTTGCCGCAAGTGCTAACATTACATCCTGTGAAAGGGAATTCCAAATCTCACTGGAAATCTCCACCGTGCTTCCGCTCTCCGCATGTTCGACCTGATAAATAATGCTCTGTAGGAAAAACGCATAGGAGGATAACATCTCTTCACTCAGCTTCTCATCACAATCCACACAGAACCATGCACGGATACCATCCTGCGTAGCGGTTGTCTCCCTCACAGTCCTCAATTCCACC
>CAYLSH010000034.1:0-19778 GCA_964386235.1 uncultured Lachnospiraceae bacterium
ATTACTGGTAAGTGATACATCTAAGCCGGACACGGACGATTCGATGTAAACACGCAACCATTATTGTAGGTTAATCTTTCCAACTTGTCAATAGAATTTTTTTATTACATAAAAAATTTTTTTTTGCAAAAAATAGTCTCAGACTGCATAAAATACACCGGGCAGTTTTTTACACGGCTATTTGTGCCGCAGGCGCCACAAAGTAGCCTTGATCGCAAAACTGAATCTGAAATTCAGTTTGCGATTCCTTCGTCGCAAAGCGTCTGTGGAATGGAGGATTTTATGGAACATTTTCCCATCCGGACAGACCTTGCGCTGGAAGCAAGGGAATTTATTGAAGAAGCAAACGGTAAAATGCATGGCGTCATTGTCACTACTTCCCGCGATGCAAACGACACCGTATTGATTACCCATGTCCGGATCACAACCAAAAACGGAGCCAGAGCCATGGGAAAACCGATCGGCACGTATATCACCCTGGAAGCGGATCATCTGATCGAACCGGATGAAGATTATCATAGAGAAGTATCCTGCGTCATTGCCAGACAGCTGCGCACACTGATTTCCTGTGACGAAGAAGAAAAGTCCATTTTAGTCGTGGGACTGGGAAACCGTGATGTTACCGCGGATGCCCTTGGTCCTTTCGTTGTGGATCATCTAAATATAACCAGACATATGCTGCGCCAGTTCGGACACGCCGCTTATGCCTGTGAAAAAGTGCATACCATCAGCAGTATCGTACCGGGTGTAATGGGAAATACCGGTATGGAAACCGCTGAAATCGTGCGTGGTGTCGTGGACAGCACTTCCCCCGACATTGTCATTGTGATCGATGCCCTGGCTGCCAGAAGCACCAGACGTTTAACACGCACCATCCAGATCACCAATACCGGCATCCATCCCGGTTCCGGCGTTGGGAATCACCGGGACTCCCTGACCGAAGAATCCCTCGGTGTTCCGGTGATTGCTATTGGAATCCCTACAGTTGTGGATGCCGCCACGATCGTAAACGATGCCGTTGGGCATCTGAATCAGGACTCTCCTGAATTAAAAAATACTTTTCAGGATATGCACAATATGTATGTGACCGCCAAGGACATTGATTCCACAATAAAACGCCTCGGATTTACTTTATCCGAAGCGCTTAATATGGCATTTTCTTTCTGCGATCTCTAAAAACAAGAATACTATTAATCCTCACCGGCGAGCGGGTTATCTGCTGTGTCCGCCACCGCCATGGCTGTGACCGCCGGACGAAACGTGATGTCCACCGCCACCACCACCACCGGATGAAGAATTGGACTCAATCTTACGTTTGGTTACATTTTTATATAGGAAACGATCTTCCCTTCTTCTGAATACCTGGGATCCCGCTACCACATAAGTACGATCATTGGTGGTACGTGTTCCTTTTTGGGAAGACCAGTTCACAATCAGGAATATAACGGAAACGATCAGTGACGCTATAAATATATAGAGGGGATTGAAAACCGACACATCCTCACCGGAAGCCGAACCGCCCGTCATGTCGATTACAAAATAATCCACCATCGTAGAATACGCAAGGTATGGATCGTCTTCCACATAAGCCAGGGAATCCGATAAAAGTTTATCTATCATGGAAGAGGAATAGGTATCCTCAGCCCTTCCGCAGGTTGACATCCAGGAATACACACTGCCGTCCGCTTCCCTGTACCAGTTATCCAAAAACAGAACGCCATCCCCATACGGAGCATTGTATCCAAATTTGTTCTCATCATAGAAATTGTCCGCATAGACCATCACGCACTGCGAGGTCGGTACCGGTCCGATAACATTTTCATACTGAGCCGCATACTCCACCAGGGATTCATTCAGCGTAACCACAACAATATCACACTGTGTCTGTATCTGCGCCTCCTCAATCTGATCACGAAGCATATTTTCTTCTTCATCCGTCATTACATCCGCATAATCAAATACACGCTCCGTGGTAGCACATTCCGTATTGGCACGGGCAGCCACGCTGACGTCCTCTCTGCCATTAACTGCCAGGAATACTAACGTAACCACCAACAGAATACCCACAAGAATGAATGGGATTCTAAAAAAACGTAAATATTCTCTCACTATCGTTCACCTCACACATAACTTCCTCTTAAAACACTATCCTTATTATAGTGATTTTGGTCGTTGATTGCAAGACTTACTGCGTGATGATAATTTTCCCGTCTTCTACCTCCAGTTTTACGCGGTTTCCTTCGATCCCCGCTTTTTCCAACAGATCCTTGGTAAGCTGCACTCGACCGGAACGGTCAAGAATTGCAAATTCTTCCTGGGTATCTTCATTTCCCATGCTCTCAAGACCTTTTTCATCCAGATGTTTCAGCCTTTCCACATAATCCAGTTTCATGACACGCTCACTGCTGATCTTGCCATCCCGAATCATGACAACTCTGTCAACTTTCTTAGCCAGCGAAATATCATGGGTTACGATCACAATCGTCAGACCCATCTCCCGGTTCAGACGCCGGAAAAGATCCTGAATCATCAGTGACGTTTTCTGATCGACCGCGCCGGTCGGTTCATCCGCGAGCAGGAGTTTGGGATTGTTGGCAAGTGCAATGGCAATCGCCACTCTCTGCTGCTCTCCACCGGACATCTGGTGTAAAAGACTGTCCTTTCTGTGCGACATGCCTACCATGTCTAAAAGATTCATTGCCCTTTTTCGTTTTTCACTCTCACTTAATTTTTCAGAGGAAAACTTCATCGGGACCATGACATTTTCCATTGCGGTCAGATAGGGAAAGAGGTTTTTGGCACTTTTCTGCCACACAAAGCCGACCGTTTCTCTTTTGTATTTCACCAGTTCTTTTTCGGACATGGCAAAAAGATCCTTGCCATCCACATACAAAGAACCGGCGGAGGGCTTCATAAGTCCTCCTACCATGTTCAAAAAGGTGGACTTTCCGCTGCCGCTGTTTCCGATGATTGCCATGAGTTCTCCTTTGCTGACACTCATGTCAAGTCCCTGTAATGCCATTACTTCCACCGTATTTGTCTTATAGATCTTTACCAGTCCGTCACATACTATCATTTGATCTGTCAAAAAGCTCACCATCCTCCATCTCAAATACCACATCCCCCAATTGCATCAGGCTTGGGTCATGGGTTGTCATTACGATCGTAACGCCTTCCTTTTCCACCAGTTCCCGGAATAATCTGACAACCATCAGACCATTATCGGTATCCAGTGCTCCGGTCGGTTCATCTGCAAACACCACCTTGGGATTGTGAGCAAGTGCTCTTGCAATCGCCACTCTCTGCTGTTCTCCGCCGGAAAGCTCGGACGGCATATGGTTCATACGTTTATGCATTCCCACACGCTTTAAGCATTCTTCCACACGCGCTTTTCTGTCTCCTTTATAACCGGATAAACGAAGGGAAAATTCCACATTTTCATACACATTCATAACGGGCACCAGCGCAACTGCCTGAAAGATATACCCCATTTCCAAACGTCTTAACTGCTCCCTGTCCGCTTCCGTCATTTTCCCCATATCCCTGCCATCAAACGTAACCGTTCCTTCACTGGGAAGGTCCAGGGCACTCAGGATATTTAACAGCGTTGTTTTTCCCGAACCGGACCTGCCTTTTAGTATGGTCAGGGTCTGACTGGGAATTTCCATATCAATTCCTTTTAATACGGTAATGGAATTGCCCCCGGAGAGTGGAAAGGTTCTGGTTAATTTCGTTGTTTTCATAATCGTTTCCATACTAATCCTCCCCTAATTTCAACGCCTGCGCGATCTTCATATTCTTTACTACCTTTGAAAGCACGGTAAAACAAATCACAAGCATGATTCCGAGAATCACTGCAATTTGTGCCATATCCTTTGCCGCTGTCATAACGTTTACGGCAAGGACATGCTTTTGCGGCAGATAGGCAATCATAACCAGCGGAATATACAGATACGCCGCCAAAAAGCCCACTCCCGCTCCGCCTGCAATCGCAAATGCGGAAGCAAATACCTGCTCATGTAAAAGCATTCCGATGACTTCTTTCATGCCCATACCCATGGCACGATAGATACCGTACATCAATTCTCTTTTCCGAATCGTCAGGGTCCAGTGAATCAAAAAGCCCACCGTACACAGAATCATCACGACAATAAAGCTTACGGTTAACAGGCCGTTGGTTAACTGCACCACCGCATCCGTTTTCTGGCGTATCATATCATCCGCCGTACTCTTTACATTTAACAGTTCTATTCCCTTTTCCTGTGCAAAATCAGTAAGCAGGGAGGAACCCTCATCGGTCTTAAACCAGATCTCATAGGGCGTTGCTCCGAATCCGTTTACCACCTGTGAGAAGTTTGCCACAATCAGGTAATTATCCTGATAACTGACGCTTCCGTCCGCATTTTCCACCATTTTGTACGAAGGATATCCGGGCCACATATCCACAAAACCGACTATGGTTGCCGTCTGTACTGCCCTTGTCGTTCCCAGTTCATCCATCAGCGAATATTGTATACGGTCGCCCACCGTTGCCCCGTACTGATCCCTGAAATTGGAAGAAACCAGTACACCGCCCGGATTCTGTCCCAGATCATTCAGGTAATGATACCAGTGCTTATCCAGTGCATCGTCCTTCATCCATGCCGTTTCTCCGAATTCTTTTGTTTGAATTGCCATCAACTGATTATTCTCTATTATTTTTCCCCCATAAAGGATCTTCATGGAGTCCTCATTTATGACACGGGTCATACTGTCGACCACATCTTTTAACTCGGAATAACGCATATAATCCGGTTCTTCATAGGAAACAATACCGCCATAACGTTTTACTCTGGCAACATTGTTTTTCCACTGTTCCTCTATTACAATATCCGCTCCGTTGTCATAGCGGATGCGCTCTTCCATGGATGTATTCATGGTTCTTGCCGTATCCGCATAAAAGATTCCCATGGCAATCGTAAGAATCAGAAAAACACTGATAAAATTCAACTGGCGGAATCCTCGTATCAACTGCAAAAAAGAAACGTATGCAGCCGGTTTCCAGTGTTTTTTCCCCAGACGGTAAACCAGTCTCGTAAATGCTTTCAGAATACGTAAGAAAAACAACCCGCAACCTAATATAAACAATACCGAACTCAAAAATAAAACCGGATCTATGGATTCGCCTTTTATAATCTGCTGACTGATCGAATCCTGCTGCCTGGAAAGATTATAGCGGATATATAGAGCAAGTACCGCCAGTATCACATCCATGTAATATCTTTGCCACATGGGCTTATCCGTTTTGTTCTTTTTGGCTTTGATCTCCACCACACTCAGAGCCGCATATTTTAATGACGGAAGTGTCATAATCAAAACTGCTGCCACAATGACTACTAAAAGTGTCACCGCCAGCCTTCCGTCCCAGACAAGTTGCAAACGGCTGCGGCTTACAAATTCCATAAACGCATTGGCACTGCCAAGAACCTTCGTCAGTCCGACTCCCAAAAGTACTCCCGGCACGGTTCCCAGTACTGCCAGTATCCATGCCTGAAACAGATAAATCATCACGATCTGTCCCCTGCTGACACCTCGGCTCTTTAACATGGCAATCTCATTCTGCTCCATATCAAACACCTGGGAAGACACCATGTAAAGGAAGGCAAATAAAAGCACATACAAAGGAACCTGTAACGTCTGCATGGTTGCCCTTACTTTTCCCGCTGCCTGCTCATAATCTTTCACAATGCTCGGAATATCGGATGTAATCACGGCACGTCCATACGGGAAATCGCCGCCGGTCAACTCTTCTGTTCCCTTTCTGATCTGCACCGCTTCTTTATAATCCACATTGGTATAATCAAAAAGAAGCTGATAGGAAATGTCCGCATTTCCCTTTTTTTCAAATGTACGTCTGTCCATCAGATCGCGCATGGCTTCTTTACTGATAAAGACATTTTTTTCGTATTCGTTCGGTGCTTTTACCCAATAAGCATCATGGGAATCCGATTCTTTAAAAATACCTGCCACACGCATTTTAATCGGCTTGCCGTCATCTGTTTTTACGGCATCAAAAGTAAGAATTTCTCCCACCGCCAGATGATAATTTGCCACTATGCTTTCATTTATTATGCATTCATAAATTCCATCCGCGTCAGGGTTTTCCGCATACATGGAACCTTTCAGGATCTTAGCATGCTGCTCTATATCCTGTAAAAAAGTAGGGATAAAAAAGTATTCCTGCTTGGAATCATCCGGTTTATACTGCGGCAGGCAGTGAAGACTTTCACAGGCGATGGAATATACTTCCTCGTACAGATAGCAGTCCACTTTGGCACAAACCGCATCCTTCATCTGATTTACCGTTTCCTGGGCTTCTTCCATCAGATTCATGCCCTCTTCCATCTCAAAGGGATGTGCAATGGAAATGGTTGCCGGGTAGGCATTGTTTTCACCGATGTAATTATCAAACTGTGTCTGCAGGACACGATTCAGTGCTGCTCCCTCATACAGGGTGTTTCCCACGGTAATCCCTATTAACAGAAACATTCCCAAAAAAGTACAGAGATTCAGCCATTTTTTATGAAGTAGTTTTTGAAAAGTAAAACGTATCATCTCAATCCTCCTGTCCTTTTTCCAATACTATCTGTTCGCCTTCCGTAACGCCCTGCACGATCCATGCCACCTCATTATCAAGATATCCCACGGTCACGTAGCGTTTGGACAAATTGCCGTCCTCGTTTACCCACACATAGCGTCTTCCCGTCTGGCTGTCCCCCTGTGTGTAGATACAGTCATGATCCACCACAATGGCATTTTCCACATTCCAGACCGATACATTTACACCAAAGGAACCCAGTTTTTCATAAGCTTCCGGATTGTCCAGCACAATATAAACCGCATCTTTGGACTGGGAACTCTTTTCGCTGATATACATTCCGCCGGGGTAACTGTCGCCCTGTGATTCCGAAACCGAGGAAACAACGGTTCCGGCCAGTTCTCCGTCCATGATGCCACGCACAACACTGACCCTGGTGCCAACCGGCATTTTTACACCGTCTGCAAATAATTTGATACAGGTAAATTCCGGATCCACAATCTTGCAGAGTAAACTGTTCTTTTCTAAACTGTAGCCTTCCGATAAGGAAGCCAGTTCTTTGATCACACCATCCCTTGTTGCCGTCACATAGATTTCGCCGTTTTCTTTTATATTCTGCGCATACTCTCTTTGCAGTCTGGCGATTTCATATTCGTAGGTAGCGGTTTCTTTTTGCATATTTAACTGCAATGTGCTGATTTCTAAGGACAACTTCTTGTATGTAGCAGTGTAGGTAGTTTCCTGCACCTTCATCTCTTTTTCCTGTTTCTGCAGTTTTTCCAGTTCGGTTTTATAAATGGACATTTCATACTCATAGTTGCGTTTTTTGTTAGCCATATCGGCACTATTACCAAGTACCGCACTATTGCCGCTTCCGGCTTCCAAAACAAAAAGGATATCTCCCCGTTTTACTTCCTGTCCGTTTTTTACCCGGACTTCTTTTACCTTTGCACCGTCCACGCTGTTGACTACCTGAGTCACCAGTGGATACGCCAGTTTTGCCGTATCATACCGCTTCGTAATATCCAGAGTCGATTTTTCCACGGTCACAAGACTGTATTTACTGCCCGGAAGATCGCTTGACTGGCTGTAGACCTCATCGCCTTCTTTCATGCCGGACACAATTTCCACCGCATTCTTCGTATGTACACCCGTTTCCACTTCCTGCTTTACTTTCTCACCATCCACAAGCAGATATACAAAACTGGTATTGTTTTCCGTAAAGAGGGCCTCAGGGCTGATGGAAAGAACATCTTCCCTGTAATTGCTAACCGCAAATACCGTTACTTCACTGCCCATAAAAGCACTGATATCTTCCTCACATACAAACCGGCTTTCTAAAGTGACACCTTCGTTAGAAGCCCGTTTTAACTGGCTTTCGTCATATGGCACATATGTCAGTTCATAACGTTTTCCCCCGATTTGTGCATACACAAAACTGGCTTCCCTTGCTGTTACCATGGGCATGTCACTTCCTATGTAACAGGCATCCTCTTTTGCCGTTACTGCCACGATCTCTCCTGCATTTACATAGCCGGACGGATTGTCCGTGGAAAAATCTTTTACATAGGTTAAATAGCCGCTTTCGGAAGCGTATATATTTCCACTTCCGTTTTGCTGTTGCAAAGCGGTTAATTCCGCCTGTTTATTCGAAACCTCAAATTCTCTTTCCTTACGGTCAAATTCTTTCTGTTCCACCTGGGCATCCACCTGCTTTTTGGCATCATCATACCATGTGGTTCCCGGTTTCATCTGATTCAGACCAATCTCGCTGTTTTTGATCTGATTGTCCGCAAGAGCGGTTTCAATCTCATTTATTGTTTTCAGATATTGAATCTCTGCCTTCAGATCCGCCAGTTCTTTTTCATATGATTCCGTATTTACGCGGGCGATCAGATCTCCCTTTTCTATGTACTGCCCCACATGAACGATCATATCCGCCACATTGCAGTTTTGGGAAAATGCATAACTGACATTGTTGGTTTTCACGCTTCCCTTATAAGCTTCCACGTCCTGTATATCCCCGCGTACTGCCTTTTTGCCCGTCAGGGTAATCTCAATGGGCTCCAACAGCCGGGGCACCGTTTCTGCCTGTGATCCGCAGCCTGTCAAAACGCCCGTTGCAAGCACTGTTGCCATCAGCAATGCCATAGGCATTGCCATAGGCATTGCCACCATACGTTTTCCTTTTATCTCTTTTTTCATCCAAACTGTCTTACCGGGTTTTCGTTTCATCGTAATCCTCTTTTCCATTCCGCATCATCTTTTCTCTGATCTATTAAAACAGTTCCACCAATTCGCCTTCCTCAACGCCGTCTTTTATACTGGTATATTTCGTTCCCATTTTTCCAACGGTGACTTTAACCGGATTGGGGAATCCCTTTTCATCATATACATACACGAAATTCTCGCCATTTACCGTAACAACGGCTTCCGTCGGCACATACAGAACATCTTCCAAATGTTCCTCATTCCACATATATTCCGCAAAAGTCACACCCGTAAGATCCACATACTCATCCACGGTTACGCGGATGAGTGTTTCTCCTTCTGCTTCCTCTACGGAAATAACGGACGCTTCATACGAACTTTCCCCAATCGCAAGTTCGATTTTCTGTCCTGTTTCAAATGCGGTCCTTCCCTTAATGCTGCCTGCAAACACCTGATCCGATGTTCCCAATTTGATAAAGGGCATTTTCTCGCTGGAGGTGGCACCATTTTCATGTGCTCCGACATATTCCACGCATCCATCCATACCTGCATATATCTGTGTTCTGGCAAGTTGTTCCTTCCATTCTGTCGTCTTTTTCTGTGCAATAATTAAATTATCATTTAATTCTGCCAGTTTAAGTTTATATCGACTGATCTGGTCAAGGTTGTGTATCTCATCTTCTTCCTTCTCCACATTCTTTTCCTTTTCCGCATTCAGCAAAGAGGTGTAATGATTGATATTTTCCATAACGGATGCCACTTCTGTTTCTGCTTTTTTCAGATTCAGTTTCATGTTTTCATTCTCTGTTTCTGCCATGAGAGTTCCTTTGCTTACTTCATCCCCCTCTGCGACATACACTTTTTCAATCAGCAATCCGGATTCTTCAAAGAAATACTCCTCGGTTTCAGACGATTCCAGCGTCAGAAAAGCGGTTTCTCCCGTATCCAGATCCCCTTTTTTTACATATTCGGATGCCGTATTGGCCGCATCATAGGAAGCTATGGTAATCTGGTTTTTTACCTCTTCTTCCTTTTCTCCACAGCCTGCTAAAAGCAATCCCATAAGCAGCATACTGCTGATCAGATAATTTCTTTTCATAGGGTAATCCTCCGAATAAAAAAACTTTGACATACTCCCATCTTAAAAAAGGAATATCTCAAAGTTTTAATAAAGTTATGTTCAAGTTGTAAAAATCACTTCCAATTCCGCAAAAGTACGGTCACTGCGGTTCCTTCTCCCAAAACAGATTCGCATTCCATACTGCCGTCATGGCATTTGACGATCTGACGGCACAGGGTCATCCCCAGACCGATTCCGCCGGATTTACGGCTCCTAGCCTTGTCCACACGGTAAAACGGCTCCGTGATCTTTTCCATTTCTTCCCGGCTCATGCCGATGCCGTCATCGCGGACGCGGATACGGGTAAACTCCGTTCGCCCGTTTTTCCTTCCTTCAAAAGCACCCTCATTGTATTCTTCTATTGACACATATATATGCCCCTTTTGATCGCAGGCACGGGACGCATTTTCCACAAGATTGGATAAAAGACTATATATAAGTTCTTCATTTCCGATCAAAGTGCCTTCCCGCTTGTCAATGCAAAGGGCAATTCCTCTTTTGGCAAGATTGCCTGCAAACCCATCCGTAAGTTTATCCGTCAGACGTATAAAAGGAATTTCCTTTTTTTCAATCTCATCCACGCGCAGAATGGCAAGTTTTAACAGAGAATCCGACAATTTGCAGAGCCTCTTTGTCTCTGAAACAATGTATCCCAGTGCACTTAAACGTTCCTCTTCGTCCGCCGGCGCCATCTGTAAATACTCCGCATAGCCGGATATGGTTGTAAGCGGTGTTCGCAGTTCATGCCCCAGGTTATCAATAAACTGCTGCTTTTCGAGATCCGACTGGCGCAATTGTTCTATTTTTTCCTCCATGCGGTCCGACATTTCGTTGAAATTCTGTGCAAGTAATGCCACTTCGTCCCTTCCATGGATCTTTATTTTTTTCCCATACTCTCCCTCGGCAATGTCCCTTGCCGCCACGGAGAGACTCTGTAAGGGTTTCATCATCCTGCGGATCATAAAATACAGGATAACCGCCACTGCAAAAATCACTATGCATTCTGCCATGATCGCCGTCCATAGCATATTCTGCCTTGCCTGCGCCATATCCTCCATCGGATGAATGTAGATAACATCGCATTTTTCAAAAGGATAGCCCAGTGGCATGCGGATCACAAGATAATCCTTATCCTGATACCGGATTGCCGTGTACTTTCCATTGGAAAGAATGCCGGTGGTATCATTTGCTTTTTCCCAGTTGATGTTCAGATCTTTTAAACCACCCGCCGTATAAACCGCTTTGTCATTTTCCCAATACTGTAAAAACACACCATTGCGCCTGTATAACGAAGCCTGATCCGAAAAAACATGCTTTTTATTGTCCTCACTTAAGATATTCCATCCATCCAAAGCAGCAAATTCCGTATAAAATGCCTCCGCCACATAGTAGGCGGATAACGCCGTGGTATGTACTTCATTGGCAAGCATGGTCGTATAATTGATATGTGTGATAAAAAAAATAGCGACATTGATTCCTATGATAAAAGGAATCAATACCGCTAAAAATGTCTTTTTCCAAAATTTCATGCTGTTAATCCATCTCCAAACGGTATCCTACTTTGTAGACCGTTTTAATCCGATCTTCCAGTCTTAATTTCTTACGAAGTTTCTGAATGTGCACATCCACGGTTCTGCTGTCGCCGTCATAGGCATAATCCCATGCCAGTTCCAACAGTTTTTCCCTGGACAGGGCCAGATTACGATTTAAGATCAGCGTTTCTAACAGATCAAATTCCTGTGGCGTCACGTCTATCAGAGTACCGTTATCATAGATCTTGCGCCCTTCCATATCCACCTCGATGTGATCAATCACAATACGCTTATCCGCTGCTTTCTTCCTGCGCAGAATCACATTGACCCTTGCAAGCAATTCTAGGATATCAAAGGGTTTTACAATATAATCCTCTGCTCCGATGGAAAAGGCATTGATCTTATCCTCAATATTGTCCTTTGCAGTCACGAAAAAAACCGGCGTATCCTTAATCTCTTTCATAACCTCAAATCCATCATGATAAGGAAGCATAATATCCAAAATGATCAGATCGTATTTATTTGCTGCGATTTTATCCAGTGCTTCTTTTCCGTCAAATGCCTGATCACACTCATATCCCACCAGTTTCAGATTCATTTTTATCAACCGGTTAATGGGTTCTTCATCTTCTACAATTAGTATTTTTTCCATTTCGCTCCTTATTCTAGAAAAGCATCTCCAGCACCCGAAGCAGGAATCCTACCACCAGGCAGAGTGCAAATACCGTTGCACTGTAGCCCGCCACCCTTTTATGCGCAACCGGGGTCTTTCCGATTACTTTACCCGTCTGCCCATTTACATGGAACTGATAAGTTTTGCCCTGATAGGAAAAATCATAGATCCAGACCGGTAAAAGGGCATAATCACAGGATTTCTGTGTCAGTCTGACGTTTTCCGTCCTTTGGGTAACCGACGAATAGCCGGATATGGACTCTGCTAATAATGCATGCACATCCATTTTGGCTTTCTGCTTAGCTCTGTCCGATAATTCCTCTGCCGTCTCGCTGTAAACCTCACCTTCAAAGCCGGACATATACTGTTCTTTAAATGTTTCCAGGGCTTTGTAATCATAGGGCTCTAACAGATCCATTGTACTGTTTTCCAAACGCTTGGAAGCATCCACCGGAATATTGTCAAAATCCACATCCATATCTCTTTCAATGGCATAATAAGAAGTTTCCGTATAGCGGTAACTTCCGCTGGTCCAGCTTCTTACTTTTGTTCCCTGTGCGCTCAGATCTGCGTCCGCATGAAAATCATAGAGGAAAAACGGAACGTAGGATCCCTCCATTTGGGCAACGCTTGCATGGGATAAGAAAGTGGAGGGTGTAAAAATACGCCTGCCAAACTCTTTTTTCAGAATCTGTACCGCTTTTTCCTTGCTGATCTTAAAAGGAAGAATCAGATGGGGCGTCAGTTCCCCGCTGATGCGTTCTTCAAAAACATGATAACTGCCGCAGTTTTCACATTTCATTGCCGAGGTAAATTCCGGCACTTCCATGGGGGCTCCGCAGTTACCGCACTGTGTTAAGGATACACCGTCTATTTTTTCCTGCGAATCCACGCTCTCACAATGCGGGCAATACATGGTCCCTCTCTCCGGGTCATATACCGAATTGCTTCCACAGTTTTTACATTTAAAAATCATTTTCCCCCTCCTGTTATTACCATCGTTATCTTTTCGTTACATTTTATCGGGTGCTTCAAATCCCAAAAGATCAATACAGGTTTCCAAAATATTTTTGCAAAGTACCAAAAGCGCAATATAACCGGCTTTCTTTGTTTCATCCTCTTCTGTCATGATCTTAGTCTCATGGTAGAAACTGTTAAAGGCATTGCACAGATCATAGATATAGGCACAGATCTTATGCGGTGCGCTCTCTTCGTATGCATTTTCCATCATGGCATTGAAGCCTGAAATCTCGATCATAAGGTCCTTCTGGTGTGCAGTATCCGGTGCCTGGATCCGAATATTGTCCAAAGAACCACCGCCCTGTACATATTTTGCCAAAATCGACTTGATACGAACGATCGTATACAGAATGTACGGACCCGTGTCGCCTTCAAAGGAAGTAAAACGGTCAATATCAAACACATAATCCTTGGATGCCTGATTGGAAAGGTCCCCGTACTTAACAGCCGAAAGGGCTACGATCTTAGCAGTCCTTGCTGCTTCTTTAGGATCCATATCCCGTCCGTCCGTCATCTTGCGAAGCATCTCTTCATTGATGTCTGAAAGCAACTGTTCCAAACGCATAACGCCGCCGTCCCTTGTTTTAAACGGCTTGCCGTCTTTTCCGTTCATGGTGCCGAATCCGATATGTAAAAGTTCCGTTTCCGGTTTTACTAATTTTGTTTTTCTTGCACAGCGGAATACCTGCTCAAAATGCAGTGCCTGACGTTTGTCGGTCAGATAGATGATCTTGTCCGGATTGTACTCTTTCATACGTTCCATGATCGTTGCAAGATCCGTTGTGGTATATAAAGCCGCACCATCGGATTTTAGAATGATGCAGGGAGGAATCTCCTTGGTGTCCGTTTCTTCTTTGACGTCTACAACGAGTGCCCCTTCACTTACATAGGCATAACCATCCTGTTTCATCTGTTCTGCCATCTGCGGAATCACATCATGCACATCGGATTCGCCTTTCCAAAGGTCAAAATCCACATTTAAGTTTGCATAATTTTTCTTCAGATCCGCTATGGACACCGCTAAAATATGTTTCCACAATGCACGATAGCCACGTGTGCCGGACTGTAATTTGAAGGTTGCCTGCATGGCTTTTTCTTTATAGGCTTCATCCGTCTTGGACTTGCCGGATGCCGTCGGATAGATCTCTTCCAATTCGGAGATCGTAAACGGAGCCTGCGTCGGATATTCGCCTGTGTAATTTTCATCAAAATAAACAAGATCGGGCTGACGCTCCCTAAGTTCTGTGATGATCAGACCCATCTGAAGTCCCCAGTCACCTAAATGGATATCACTGATGATCTCATGACCTGCATAACGCACAATACGTTTGATACTCTCCCCGATCACGGCTGAGCGCAGATGTCCCACATGAAGCGGTTTTGCCACATTTGGTCCGCCGTAGTCAATCATGAGTTTTTTCGGATGTTTTGGCATATCCAGCCCAAATTTGGCATCCGCTGCCATCTGCTGTAAATAATCTGCCAGATAGTCCTTATTCAGATTCATATTCAAAAATCCGGGATTGACTGCTTCTACTTTTTCTACAATCTTACTGTCTGCCAGTTTGGCAGCAACATCATTTGCGATCATGATCGGTGCCTTTTTGTAGCGTTTTGCACCTGCCATGGCCCCGTTACACTGATATTCGCAAAGATCCGGACGGTTAGAAAGGGTAACCTTGCCAAGGTCCCTATCATACCCCGCCTCTTCAAATGCGTTCTGTATTTCTTCTGAAATCAGATCCAGTATTTTTTTCATATCCTATATCCTTTCAAGTGGTCGTATTCTGTATTTTGGAAAAATCACACCCACAATAATTCTGTCTGTAAAGATTATATTCTTTTGACAATTCTATGGAACGCAGATAGCCGTTATTTTTCTTAAAATCGGACGGCAAAAAGGCAATGCCTGTCTCGGATGCAATCTGTTCTCCAATCCTGTTGATCAGCGCAGCATTCTTTAAGGGGCTGATCGTAAGCGTGGTCGTAAAGTAATCCATGCCCAGTTCTTTTGCCACTTTTGCAGTCTCTCTAAGACGCAGTGCAAAGCAACGCTCACATCTGCTTCCCCCCTCCTTGCAGCCTTCTAATCCTTTGATGGCAGCAAGATAGCGGTCCACATCATAATTGCCTTCCACAAAATCAATCTTCCCCGTCCGGTTATACGCATCAATCAGGCGCTTTTGCTCTGCCACACGCTTGCGGTACTCTTCTTCGTTCATGATATTGGGATTGTAATAAAAGACCGTCAAATTAAAATACTTACGCAGATATTCCATACAGTAACTGCTGCATGGTGCACAACAACTGTGCAAAAAAACCTTCTTAGGCTCCTGCATGGACGCTATGATCTTTTCCAGTTCTTTCTGATAATTCTTTTTATTTTCCATTGGATAAAGTATAGCATAAGCAAAAAAAGCATTCAATCCTAAAATGGATTCCCGCAGGAAATGAAAAAGGCACAGCCCTATTAGAGCCATGCCATTTCTTTTATTTCTTAAAATACCGGTACAACGCCGCCATCATACTGACCGTTGATATATTCCTTTACTTTTTCTGAAAGGATTGCTTCTCTTAATGCATTGATCTTGTCCGTATTTTCATTGCCCTCTTTTACGACCACTACATTGGCATATGTCTGGGCTGCAAGGGAATCTGTACTTTCCGTTGCGATCGCGTCGCTCACCTTGTAACCTGCCTGTGCTGCGTAATTACCATTGATGCAGGCGATATCCACATCCCCTACGGTTCTGGCAATCTGAGCGGCTTCCAATTCCTTGATCTCAAGATTTAAAGGATTTTCCACGATGTCCACAACAGTTGCTGTCATGCCGGCACCTTCCTTTAAGGTAATCAGCCCCTGTGCTTCGAGTAAAAGCAAGGCTCTTGCTTCATTTGTCGTGTCATTCGGAACCGCAACCACTGCGCCTTCTGCAAGATCTTCTAAGCTTGTTGTCTTACCGGCATAGATTCCAAAGGGTTCAAAATGTACGTCTGCAACGGATACTAAATGGGTACCGTTTTCAGCATTGAAATCATCCAAATAAGGCTGGTGCTGGAAATAATTGGCATCCAGTTCTCCGCTTTCCGTTGCCGTGTTGGGAATGACATAATCATTGTATTCCACGATCTCCAAGGTGTATCCCTGATCTGCCAGATCCTCCTTGATCACTTCTAAGATCTCGGCATGGGGTGTGGGCGATGCTCCCACACGGATCACACTGTCATCTTTTGATTTTCCGCATCCTGCAAGCAGCAATGCCACTACACCTACACTTAATAATACTGTTAACACTTTCTTTTTCATAATTTTCTCCTCCTGTTTGCTTACCATTTTATTATTATCTTTTATCTACTTTACTGACAAACCGCAGTCCGACTTCCTGAAAGAACTGTACGATCAGTACCAGCATTGCCACCGTGATCCACATGATGTCTGCCTGATAACGATAGTAGCCATAGTTAATGGCAATCGCCCCAAGGCCGCCACCGCCTACAAAGCCTGCCATGGCAGAATAGCTAAGGATCGTTGCCAGGGAAATGGTACAGCCCACCAGTAAGGATGGCTTTGCTTCCGGTAAAAGTACCTTTACAATGATCTGCCGGGTAGAAGATCCCATGGCTTTTGCTGCCTCGATCACGCCCGGATCGATTTCTTTTAATGAAGATTCCACCATTCTTGCCACAAACGGGGTTGCCGCCACCACAAGCGGTACAATTGTTGCCGTTGAGCCGATTGTTGTTCCCACCACCAGTTTGGTAAAGGGAAGGATGGCTACTAAAAGAATCAGAAACGGAACGGAGCGAAGCATGTTGACCGTCACACCCACGATAAAATTTACAATACGATTGTGACAGATTCCTTTTTTATCCGTGATGTATAAAACCACACCGATGGGAATCCCGAACAAATACGCAAATATGGTTGACACAAGTGTCATGTATAAGGTTTCGATAATACCGTTGATTAAAATTGTTGTCATACCTTTGCGCCTCCTTCCTCGTACTGAATCTGTTTTTCATCCAGATATCTTTTAATCCTGGCTTCTGCCGCCGGATCTTTGGGCAGTTCAATTAACATCTGTCCATATGCCTTGCCGCCGACATTCTGTGTATTGGCTCCCAGAATGTTGACCATTTCCTTACATTCCATGGTCAGGGAAGAAATGACCGGTTCAAATGCGGACTGTCCTTCAAATACGATCCGCAGCGCTCTTCTGTCCGGATCCTGAATATCCAGTCCCTTGTCCATAACCAGTTTCTTGGTGATATCGGACCGGGGATTTACAAAAATCTCTTTTACCTCTCCCTGTTCCACGATCACACCTTCACTCATGACCGCCACCTTGTCACAGATCTGCTCCACGACTTTCATCTCATGTGTGATGATGACAATGGTTACTCCCAGTGTACGATTGATCTTTTTTAACAATTCCAAAATTGCCGTTGTCGTGATGGGATCCAGTGCACTGGTCGCCTCATCACATAAAAGCACATCCGGATCGGTTGCCAATGCCCTTGCGATCGCCACTCTCTGCTTTTGTCCACCGGAAAGCTGGGAAGGATAACTGAGTGCTTTATCCTGAATTCCCACCATTTCAAGCAGTTCCATTGCTTTTTTTCTCGCATCCTTCTTCTTTACCCCTGAAATCTCCAGCGGATAACACACATTGTCCACGATCGTCCTCTGGGCTAACAGATTGAAGGACTGGAAAATCATTCCGATCTTCTGTCTGCATTTTCTCAGTTCGGACGGACTCATCTTTAAAAGGTCCGTACCTTTAAAAATGACTTTGCCGCTTGTTGGTACCTCTAACAGATTCAAACATCTGACCAGAGTGGATTTGCCGGCACCGGAAAAGCCAATGATGCCGAATATCTCACCTTTTTCAATGGTAAGATTGACGTTTTTTACCGCTTCGACCGTATTCTCTTTTCCTTCAAATACCTTGTTAACATTTTCCAATATGTACATATCAATCACCTTTTTTTCGCGAAATACCGGTTGGGAAAGAACTTCTCTCCTCCGTATGAACAGAGTATAGCATCCGCTTTTTATTTTGTATAATACCGATAACCTTTCGTTTGTTATAGGAATTAACTATAACGCATTTGTTCCTGCCACTCCACCAATTCTTTTAAGGTGACCGTGTCGACCACTTCGTTTACGGCATCATTCATTTTTTTCCATAACAGAAAGGTCGCACAGTTATCCTGGCGCCCGCATTCTGTTTTCTCTTCTTCCACACAGGCAACCGGCGCAAGACTTCCTTCTGTCAGACGTAAAATCATCCCCGCCGTATACTCTTGGGGCTTTTTGGTCAGTGTATAGCCTCCCTGCGGTCCCCGCACACTTTTTACATAGCCTGCTTTGTTTAGGATGGCAATGATCTGCTCTAAATATTTGTCCGATATTTCCTGTCTTTGTGCCACATCCCTTATCCGGATCGGATCGCCCGCATCATGTAATGCGAGATCGATCATCAGTCTGAGTGCATAACGTCCCTTGGTTGAAATTCTCATTCCCCTCACCTCCAAATTAAATTCTTCTAACGCAGTGCTTTGTCCTTGTATTTTGTCAATTCTTCAATATATTTTTCACCCAGTGCGCTGATTGCCACCCCTTTTCGGGACAGATATCCGATGGTCATCGTTTCCTCGGAGTTAAGCCGCACGGCACAGTAGTCCGATCCGTTTAATTCCTCGCATATGATCCCGGAACACAGCGTATAGGCATTCAGCCCCACCATCAGATTTAAAAGGGTGGCTCTGTCATTTGCCTTGATCAACTGTTTGTAGTGGTAAGTACTCAGCACTTCTTCTGCAAAATAAAAGGAATTGTTCTTTCCCTGTTCAAATGACAGGCAGGGATATCCTTCCAGTTCTTCCAAAGTAATCTCCTGCTTATTGGCAAGGGGATGTTCCTTCCACATATATACATAGATATGGCAGTCGAGGATCGGATGAAATTCCAGTCCATACTCCGCAAACAGTTTTTTCAGAACTTTTTCATTAAAATCATTGAGGTATAAAACCCCGATCTCGCTTTTAAAATCTTTTACATCTTCAATCACTTCATAGGTCTTGGTCTCATGAATGGCAAATTCATACTCATCCATCCCAAACTGTTTGACCATCTTAACAAAGGCATCCACTGCAAAAGTATAATGCTGGGTGGACACACTGAACTTTTTCCTGATGTTCTTCTTTTCAATGTATCTGGATTCGATCAGATCATACTGTGTCACTACCTGACCTGCATAGGCAATAAATTCTTCGCCCTGCGGCGTAAGAGAGATTCCTTTATTGCTCCTTTTAAAAATCTCCATTCCGATTTCTTCTTCGAGATCCCGTATGGCTGCCGATAAACTCGGCTGGGCGATAAACAACAGTTTTGCCGCCTCATTCATGGAACCTGCTTTTGCCGCCGTAATTGCATATTTCAACTGTGCAAGGGTCATATTCTGCCTCTTTTATCCTTATTCCTACTTAACCGGTAGGTTATAGTCATTATAATACTTTGCCTTTTTTTGTCAATGCATCCTCATGGATTGATTCATGTAACAGGTAATTTCAAAAGAATTTCCTATTGCATGAAAAAGAGTTTCGCTTGCGAAACTCTAGCGCCGCTTTTGCGTCGCTTTT
>CAYLSH010000035.1:0-19464 GCA_964386235.1 uncultured Lachnospiraceae bacterium
GCCCATTTCCCTTCTAATAGTAACATTTATTCCGTTTTTTTCAAGTTTATTTTTAAATGCAAGTATCTCCTTGCGGCTTCCCCTCTGGTAATCCCTTTCTTTAATCGGGTTGACCGGTATTAGATTGACATGTCCGGCATACTTTCCCGCGATGGCAATCAACCGGGACGCATCTTCCTGTGTATCGTTTACACCGGCTACCAGACTGTATTCAAATGAAACTCTCCTTCCGGTCTGTCTGTAATAATAAGCACATGCTTCCAATACCTCCTGCAACGCATAGGTATTGGCAATGGGCATCAATGCCTTCCTTTTTTCATCCGTTGTTGCATGTAGGGAAAGTGCCAGTGTAATCTGTAATTTTTCATCTGCCAGACGCTTAATCTGCGGTACGAGACCACAGGTAGAAACCGTGATGTTTCTCTGACTGATGTGCAGACCGTTTTCATCCGTAAGAAGATTTACAAAACGCACAAAATTCTCATAATTATCCAGCGGTTCCCCCGTTCCCATAATTACAACATTGGAAACCCGCTCACCCGTATCTCTGGTAATGGCATAAATCTGCTCTAACATCTCAGAAGGGAGCAGGTTTCTCTCCCATCCATCCAAGGTGGAAGCGCAGAATTTACAGCCCATCTTACAGCCCACCTGGGAAGAAATGCAGACACTGTTTCCGTGCCGGTAACGCATAAACACGCTTTCTACCAGATTGCCATCCGGCAGGGCAAAAAGATACTTTCTCGTTCCGTCCAACTGTGATTCCTGCATACGCACTTTCTTTAAGCAGGTATATTCATACTGTTCTTCCAATGTCTTTCGCAGATCCTTGGAAAGATTGGTCATCTGTTCAAAATCCGGTGCCAGTTTCTGATGCATCCACTGATACACCTGCCCTGCACGAAAGGTCTGTAGACCGGCATTGGCAAATTCTGTTTTCAGTTCCTTAAGATTCATGGATTTGATATCCATCTTTTTCTCCCATTCCTGCATATTTCTATCAATACCGGATCCTTACATTTTTCTTCTTAATCTTGCCATAAAAAAGCCATCGGACCTCTCCCCCGGCAACAGGGTAAGATACCCCTTCTTTGTATCCTCATTGTGAAGTTCTTTACACAGATAGGGATCCAGACTTTCCGGTTCCAGATCGTAATTTTGTATCAGATACTCCACCATCTGTTCATTTTCTTCTTTTCGAAGCGTGCAGGTACTGTAAATAAGCGTTCCGCCCGGCTTTACATAATCCCAGACCGTATCAGCAATCTTTTTTTGCAAAACGGATAAAGAGGTAAACGAATCCGCGTCCAGACGATACCGTATCTCCGGTTTGCGTCCGATCACACCCATTCCGGAGCAGGGAATATCCAATAATACAACATCCGCCCATCCGCATACACTCTCATCCCGGATACAGGCATCCCATACTTTTACCTGTAAACAATCTGCGTACAGATTGTTTGCATGAATACGTTCTTTATTTTCTAAGATCAATGCCGTTTTTGATTCTGTCAGATCCCTCGCTTCCACGATTCCCGTGCCATGTAATTTATCACAGGCATGAAGCGCCTTGCCACCGGGTGCACTGCACACATCCAGGATACGATCGCCTTCCTTTATCCCGGCAATCTCACAGATCAGCATACTGCTGATGTCCTGAACAGTATAATACCCCTGTAAAAAGAAAGGATCCTTACGCAGACTCTGTACCTTTTCCAGTTCGTATGCATAGGAAAGCCACGGGTGCGTTTTGAAACCAATTCCTTCTTTTTCCCAGGCATCCAATAAGGCGCTCCTTTGTTCCTGTGACAACTGTTCGGATACTCTTACACAGACCGGCCGCTCCACAAAATATCCTTTTAGGATTTCTTCTGCCGTTTCCATCCCATATTGAGCGAGCAATAACTGCACCAGATCACAAGGCATGGAATAGGCAATGGACAACGCCCTGACAGGCTCTTTTGTACGATCCGGCCATTCGATACTTTCTTTGCTGCGGGATATATTGCGCAGCACACCGTTTACAAATCCCTTCAGGGTTTTAAATCCTCTTTTGGAAGCCAGTTTGACGGCCTCATTGCAGACAGCGGAATCCGGAACTTTATCAAGATACAGGATCTGATAAACACTGCTGCGCATCAAACTTCTGATAAACGGCTTCATTTTATTAACCGGTACTTTGGAAAACTGATCCAGTACATAATCAATGGTGATCAGCCTTTCTAAGGTTCCTTCCGTGACCTTTTTTAAAAAGGCTCTGTCCACAGCCGGAAGATATGCATATTTATCCAGTACATTCCGAATCAGGATATGACTGTATTCTTTTCCGGCAGAAATTTCCCTTATCATTTCCACTGCCAGTTCTCTTACGTTTTCTTTTTTTTCCACATTCTTCTCCTGACCATGCTTTAGTCGTCACTAACTCTTTTTTCTCTAATTCGGAAATACCATGCCAATTTCCATGGGATACCCCAGTAAAAAGGCCGACACTTCCATACGTTTTTTCCCTTCTAACTGTACTTCTTTTACCGCAATGCCGCCCTTTGCGGTCCCAATGGTAAAACTGTCTTTTGTCACTTCCAGAACCCTGCCGCATGTATCCTCTTTGCTTTCTGGCAGTAAAACCACATCGCAGTCCCATATCTTTAACGTTTTTCCTTTATAATAAGTATACGCACTCGGCCAGGAATTTAAGCCACGGACTTTTCGTTCCAGTGTAACCGCATCCTGTGAAAAATCCAGTTTACCCATTTCTTTTTTGAGCATTTTGGCATGGGTACTCCTGCTCTCATCCTGTTTTTGGGGCGTGATCGTTCCTTTTTCGATTGCTTCCAAACATCTTACAACAAGATCCGCTCCGCACACTGCCAGTTTGTCAAACAGACTGGCACCCGTTTCTTTCGGATCAAGTTTTACCACTTCCTGCATCAGGATATCCCCGGTATCAACACCCTCATTCATCTGCTGGATCGTCACGCCGGTTTCTTCTTCTCCGTCAATAACTGCCCACTGAATCGGTGCCGCTCCCCGGTATTTGGGCAGCAATGAAGCATGAATATTGATACATCCATACTTTGGCATATCCAGAATCTCTTTGGAAAGAATCTGTCCAAAGGCAGCCACCACGAAAATATCGGCTTCATAGGAAGCCAGTTTTTCCACTGCCTCTTTTTCTTTGATCTTTACCGGCTGAAATACCAAAAGTCCATGTTTTAAAGCACATGCCTTCACTGCCGGAATCTGCATTTCTTTGCCCCTTCCCTTGGGTTTATCCGGCTGTGTGACTACCGCTGTCACTTCATGCCCCGCTTTTATGATCTGTTCCAATGCTCCTACTGCAAAATCAGGAGTTCCCATAAATACGATCTTCATGGCTTCATCCCGCCTTTCTATTCCTCATCCCATTCATCCGCATCTTCCGGTTCCACATCCACAAGTGGCCCCTCTACTTTTTCCGTATACAGATGTCCGTCCAAATGATCCAGTTCGTGGCAAATGGCACGTGCCATCAGTTCCGTTCCTTCAATCACAAATTCTTCCATATTTTCATCATAAGCCACGGCTTTTACGTAATTCGGTCGTGTGACCGTGCCGGATTTGCCGGGAACGCTTAAACATCCCTCATAACCGGTCTGCTCGCCACTTGTCTCTAAGATGCGTGGATTGATCATAACCACAGGATCTTCCCCCGTTGTATCAATGACCACGATACGTTTTAGGATGCCAACCTGTGGTGCGGCAAGCCCCACCCCATTGGTCTCATACATGGTCTCAAACATATCATCGATCAATTCCAGTGTTCTCTCATTGACTTCTTTTACTTCCTTGCAGATTTTATTTAAGATCGGATCCCCAATCTCTCTGACTTCTCGTACTGCCATCTTTTTTTCCTCTCAATTCCTTTATTATCCTCTGTTAAAATGGGTTAACCGGATCAAAATCAAATATAATGTTGATCTGGTTTCCCTTGTATTTTTCCATCTCTTCTTCCAGCGTCTCTCTGACCCTGATCAGGTTCTCTTTTTGAGGGGACTTTAGCATAAACACCTGTCTGTATAGGTCATTGATCTTACTGATGCCTGCCGGAGTGGGTCCTACTAAGATCGTCCCGTCCGTTTTTGCCCTTAATGCCAGCGCTTTGGCCACATTTTCTGCTGCCTGCTGTGAGGCAGAATAGACCAGCACCGCAAGAATATGGCACACCGGCGGATAGTGCATCAATTCCCTGTATAGAATCTCTTCTTCATAAAAATGTTCATAGTCATGATCTGCCGCATGACGGATGCTGTAATGCTCCGGCTGGTAAGTCTGTATGACCACCTCGCCCTTGCTTTTCCCTCTTCCGGCTCTTCCGGCTGCCTGTGTGAGCAGTGCAAAGGTCCGCTCTCCGGCACGATAATCATTTGCCGCCAGTGACAGATCCGCTGCCATGATCCCCATTAACGTGACATTGGAAAAATCATGCCCCTTCACGATCATCTGTGTTCCTAAGAGCACATCGGCTTTGCCTTCTTTAAAATCAGAAAGAATCGTCTCATAACTGCCCTTGGTTTTTGTGGTATCCCCATCCATTCTAAGTACCCGTATCTGCGGAAACAAAAGTTTTAACTGTTCTTCCATCTGCTCAGTTCCGGCTTTAAAACCCAGAAGGTATTTAGAAGAACACGCAGGGCATACCGGTGGTCTTTTGATAGAATACCCACAATAATGGCAGACTAACATCCCATTTTTGTGTTCCGATAAGGAAATATCACAATGCGGACATTTCATGACATGGCCGCAGCTTCTGCAGGAAACAAATCCCGCATATCCGCGCCTGTTTAAAAATAACATGATCTGTTCTTTTTTCGCAAGGCGGTCGGCGATCAGTTCCTGTAATTTGTTAGAGAAAATAGAACGGTTTCCTGCTTTTAGTTCTGCCCGCAGATCCACCGTGTGTACAAGGGGAAGATCCCCTCCCGTTGCCCGTTCCGTCAGGGTATATAATTTGTACGCTCCGCACTTTGCATGGTAATACGAATCCACGGAGGGCGTTGCGGACCCAAGCACAACGCTGCTGCCCGTCATTTTGGCAAGTTGTATCGCTACTTCTCTTGCATGATAGCGGGGCATCCCCTCGCTTTTATAACTGTTTTCATGTTCTTCATCGATCACGATCAGTCCCAGGTTTTCAAATGGCGTAAACAGTGCCGATCTTGGACCGATGATCACATCGAGTTCTCCCTTTTTTGCCCGCATGAACTGGTCGTATTTTTCTCCATAAGAAAGCGTGGAATTGACAATTGATACCCGGTTGCCAAAATGATGATAAAACCGAAGTACCGTCTGGTAAGTCAGTGCAATCTCCGGGATTAAAAAGATCGCCTGTTTTCCGCTTTTGACAACCTCTTTGATCATACGGATGTAAACTTCTGTTTTGCCGCTACCTGTTACTCCATGTAAAAGATAGGTTCTGCGTATTCCGCGTCCATACTCATTTGCGAAATCACAAACGATTTCTTTTTGCGGCAAAAGGAGTTCTTTTTCCTCCTGCATGGACTCTTTTATGGTAATGGGATCACGGAAGTGATCTTCTGACTCTATCTGAATGACTCCCTGCTTTTGCAAAGCGGTAAGAGTACCCTGTGACACATTCAGTTTCGTTTTCACCAACCGATAGTCCAAAGCTGTCTCTTTAAGCAGTTCCTCTACTATTCTTGCTTTGGCAGTCCAATGTTTATTTTGACACTCCTTTAATAGCAGAAGTGTGCGTTCTTTATCATATAATAACCGGATCGTCTTTTTTTCTACCGGCTTTACTGTCTTTTTGACCGGAAGTACAATCTTGAGTGCCTGGATCATGGTAGAACCATATTGCTGTCTGATCCATGCCGCAAGCTGTATCATTCTTCCTTCACTGTCTTCCTGACTGACCGCCACACTTTCGATCTCTTTTATCTTTTCATCCGGGAAATCTGCATGATCACAAAAAGCCACAACATAGCCTTTGATCCTTTTATTGCCCCTTCCAAACGGAATGTGAACACAGGAACCGATCGTAACCGAGTCGGAAAGTGTCTGCGGAATCCGGTATGTAAAAGGACGGTCCACACTTTCATGTGAGATATCCACAATGATTTTTGCGTATCCTGGCATTCCTTCCTCCCTGATCAGTTTTCTCCGGTCATGTTCTCTTCCTGTAAGATCTCTGCTATCAGGACACGTTCATCCATCGGATACTTTACTCCCCGTATCTCCTGATAATCTTCATGTCCTTTTCCGGCAAGTACAATGATGTCCCCCGGTTTTCCGTTTACGATTGCATACCGGATGGCTTCCTTACGGTTTTCAATCCGGACATACTCTCCCGTTGTCTTTTTTATCCCGGTCTCAATATCATCCATAATGGCAGCGGGTTCTTCAAAGCGGGGATTATCCGATGTAATAATCGTCAGATCCGCAAGTCTGCCGCTGACCTCTCCCATTTCATAACGTCTTGCCTTTGCACGGTTGCCCCCGCATCCAAACAAACAGACAAGCCGCTTAGGCTCATACTCTTTTAAGGTGGAAAGTAAACTCTCCAGTGCCATGGCATTGTGTGCATAATCGATCATCAGGGTAAATGCATCCGATACCCTGACCAGTTCGATCCTCCCCTTTACGTTTGCAGAAGAAAGTGCTTCTTTAACATCCTCTTTCTTTGCGCCTAACTGATCGCAGATTGCCACGGCAGTCAGTGCATTGTATACACTGAACCGTCCCGGTGTGGGAATCCTGACGTGCATCGTTGTCTTACCGGTTACCTGAAAAGACACGCCGATATGCCCGCTCTGTCTTTCCAACACCATATCCCCTGCACGATAATCCACGCCTTCTGCCATTCCATAGGTAAACAGGCTGCAGGTATGCCCTGTTGTTACGGTCTTCCAATGCTTATCATCCGCATTGACAATTCCTACTTTACACTGTTTAAACAAAAGTCCCTTACATGCCATATAGTCCTCAAAACTGCTGTGTTCGTTAGGACCGATATGATCCGGTTCTAAATTGGTAAAAATACCATAATCAAAAACAAATCCCTGCGTACGGTGAAGCATGAGTCCCTGGGAGGATACCTCCATGACTACGCAGTCAAGTCCCTCATCCACCATCTTACGGAACGTTTCCTGTAAAATATAGGACTCCGGCGTTGTATTATTGGCATGGATATGGGTATTGCCTATGATCGTTTCGATCGTCCCGATCAGGCCCACTTTGTGTCCGGCATGCTCTAAGATGGATTTTACCAGATATGTCGTGGTGGTCTTTCCTTTAGTACCCGTGATTCCGATCACCTTTAGTTTTTCTGCCGGATGTTCAAACCATGCTGCCGCAATAAATGCCATCGCATAACGGGTATTTTCAACACGGATTAAAGTTGTATCCGTATCCTTTTCCCATGTAACATCCTCACACAGCACAACGCATGCTGCCTTTTTTTCACAGGCTTCTTTTATATAATCATGGCCGTTAAAATTTGCACCTTTGATGCAGATAAACAGACAGCCCTCTTCTATCTTTCGCGAATCGTAAACGACTTTCGTCACTTCTTTTTCTACAGTTCCCTGCAATACTTCATATGTGATACAATCAAGCAATTCATGAATCGTTTTCATGAGATGCCCCCTTTCCCGACTGCTCACCCTGAGCAAGCACAAATATCCTTATAAACAATACCACAAAACGTAAGGTATATCAAATGCATCCTTTCTATTGGATTCGTATAAAACACAAAGACCCCGCTTTCGCGAGGCCTTTGTTCTTATGAGGGGGGGAGATAGTGAGTAATCAACTATCTTGAAATTACTATAACGTAAAAATGTGTTCAAAATGTGTCCAAACTCTTAAACAAAAATAAAACTTCTAAACTAACACTAAATTAGACAGGAAACTAGCGGAAATCCTGCAGTTGATACTGAATGGATGTCCTGCCCCTAAACTCATTAAGCGACGGATAATAGATAATGTCCATTTTTACCTTTTCCTGCTTAATCCCCTGTTCCGAAAACAGACTCTGCGCGGTATCTTTACCATATTTACGGTTCAGACACTCCTTAAATCTGTCCAGATCCCGGAATAATACCAGTTCAAAGTGCTGTCCGTTCTCATCCATCACCGTAATTCTTGCCATATTCTTCTTTTTGCCCATCAGTGCCGCTTTTTGAAAGATCACATTCTTCTGTGCAAAAACAGGCTTTTCATTGGCATTGCCAAACGGTTCGAGGAGGGAGAGTTGATTTAACAGATCGTAGTTAACATAACTCATTGGCATGGGAACATCAATCAGAATCTTTTCTTCAAAATCTTCCTCTGTCAGCGTACAGTTATCATTGATCAGTGTGCGGAACTTTTCCACATTTTCTTCGGGGAGTGAAAGACCTGCTGCCATCTTGTGCCCTCCAAACTTGGTAAACAGATGGCTGCATTTTGTCATTTCCTCATATATATTGTATGCTTCAATCGAACGGGCACTCCCCTTTACGCCCTCTTCTGCTTTGGTAAGCACAAAAGTGGGTTTTCCCGTTCTTTCCCTTACTCTTCCGGCTATAATGCCCGCAAGACTCTCATGCACATTCTCCAGATACAAAACCAGAATCCGGTCATTTTCATAAATACCGCTGTCGATTTGTTCCATAGCTTCTTCCACGCCTTTTTCGGTCATGGCCTTGCGGTTTTCATTATATTCTTTCAGGGATGTTGCAATCGGCACGGCTTCTTCAAAGGTTTCTGCCTGTAATAATTCCAGTGACAGTTTTGCGCTGTCAAGTCTTCCCGTTGCATTGATGCAGGGTCCCAGCACAAATCCGATGCTGAAAGAAGATATATGAGAAGCATCCAGTTCATTGACTGCAATCAGAGCCCTGATTCCCGGATTGTGCGAATCTTTCAGATACTCCAGCGCCGTTTTTACCAGAATACGGTTTTCATCCCTAAGCGGCATAATATCGCATACCGTAGCAATGCCCGCCAGTTCCAGCAATTCTCTTTGTACCTGTTCCAGGCAGTCTTTTTCCATATCACACAATTGCAGCAGAATCCGGATCAGTTTAAAGGCAACTACCGCCCCACATATGGAATCGAACGGATAAGAACAGACATCCTGCTTAGGATCCACCACAGCATCCACCTGTGGCAGGATCTGTATTTTTTCCCCTTCTTTCTCCTGATAAGGAACTTCATGATGATCCGTCACAATGCAGGTCAGTCCTTTTTCTTTTCCCAATTTCAATTCTTCCCTTGCTGCAATCCCATTATCACAGGTGAGAATGGTGTCTACTCCTTCTTCACATGCCTGTCTGATCAATGTCTCATTGATGCCGTATCCATCTTTCATACGGTGCGGAATGACCGTATCTGCCTCCGCGCCGCATACTTTTAATCCCTTATAAAGAATATAGGTTGCGCAGATACCATCCACATCATAATCTCCGATAATACGGATTTTTTTCTTTTGCAGGATTTTTTCTTTTAACAGGCATGCTGCCTTTTGGGCATCCTTTAAAAGATACGGATCATACAGTTCCTCTAAAGAAGCATGTAAAAAAGAATGCATTTCTTCTACTGTTACCAGATCCCGGTTACGCAGGATTCGCGCAATGACCGGATCGATATGTAATTTTTCTGCGATCTGATTAAAATCAGCCTTCTTGGCTGCCATATACCATTTTGCCATATCTTCCTCAGTTCTGTCACATCTTCAACAGGAAACAACAGCCGGTACAATGTTTACATCATACCGGCTGTATCTGCTTTTACGAAACAATTATACAATCTATTTTGTCTTTTTGGTCGCTTTTTTCACAAATTTTGTACGGAAAATATACCACATAGCGCCTGCCAGACATACGGAAGAATAAGCACCGCAGGCAATACCAACCATAATGGGCAACGCAAATTCACGAATGGATGCCACGCCCAGTACATACAATACGGCTACCATAATAAATGTAGTCAATGAAGTAAAGATACTTCTTGATAATGTCTGGTTGATACTCCGGTTTACCACTTCCTGTAACTCCATTTTTCTTCCCGGTTCTGCCAGATTTTCACGAATACGGTCAAAGATCACGATGGTCGCATTGATGGAATATCCGACAATGGTCAGCATACAGGCAATGAAGGTGGAACCAACGGATACCCTTGCTGCTGCATAAAAAGCAAGTACTACGAGTACGTCATGCACAAGGGCAAAAACACTGCTTGCACCAAAACGGATATCCTTAAAGCGGAACCAGATATACACGAGCATACATAAGGTAGATACCAGTACGGCGATTACGGAAGAAGATTTCATCTCCGATGAAACGGTGGAAGAAATGGTCTCTGCCGTGATGGTGTCCTTATCCACACCAAAATTATCAGCCAGTGCCTGATTTAAGGATTCTCTTTCATCGACTCCCAAAGTCTTTGTCTTGATGATGACTTCATTCGTTCCCTGTACTTTCTGTGTCTGAATGGCATTGTCACCAATTACTTGCGCTACAACCGGAATTACTTTTGCATCAATATCTTCCAATGTCAGGTCTTCGTTAAAAGTAACACTGGTAGAAGTACCACCCTTAAAGTCTAAGGAATAATTCAATGCATCCCCTGTGTTTGCCTTATTCACACCCAGGAATACAAATCCGGCAATGATCACGGCTGCGGAAAGACCAAAGAAAAATACTTTCTTGGAAAGGAAATTAATCTGTTTTCTTTCTTTTACCGTACCATAGAATTTTTCGTTCTGGATTCCCAATGCATAAAAACTGTTCATAATGATCTTGGTTACAAACAACGCCGTAAACATGGAAACCACGATACCCAGTCCCAATGTCTGTGCAAAACCTTTCACGGTTCCTGTTCCCATGATGCCAAGCACCAGTGCAGCAATCAGGGTGGTTACGTTTCCATCGATGATTGCGGAATATGCTTTCTTAAATCCAATGCTGATTGCACTGCTAACCGTTTTCCCCGTAGCAATTTCTTCCCGGATTCTGGCAAAGATGATAACATTGGCATCCACCGCCATACCGATGGAAAGAATGATACCGGCAATACCCGGCAGGGTTAAAGTAATATCAAATCCATTTAATAAAAGGACTGTCACAATTACATATACTAAAAGAGCAATCACGGAAGCAAATCCCGGTACTCTGTAAACTGCAATCATAAAAACAGCAATCAGAATCAGACCGATAATCGCTGCCAGTATACTCGTCTGAATCGCAGTCTGACCAAGTTGCGCACCTACTACATTGGAACGAAGTTCTTCCAGTTCCAGTTTCAATCCACCGATACGGATCGTAGAGGCAAGCTGTTGTGCTTCCTCATAAGAACCCATGCCTTCAATGATGGCATTTCCATCCGTGATCGCAGCCTGTACCGTTGGCGCACTGATTACCGTATTGTCATAAACGATCATAATCACATCATGGTTAACCACGGCTGCCGCTGTTGCATCTGCAAATTTCTGCGTACCTTCCTTGGTCATGGTAAGTGCTACCACTGCCTGGTTATTTCCCATGGAATCCTGAATATTTCTTGCCTGTGCATCCGCAATATCCGTACCGCTTAACACAACATTGCCACTTACATCCACAAATTCCAGGGAACCCGGCTTTCCTAACTCTTCCAAAATCGCATTCGCATCGGAAACACCCGGGATCTCAATATTGATCCGGTTAGAACCTTCCTGATAAACCAGGGATTCCGTACTGTAACCGGTTACACGCTGCTGTAGTTTGTAAATAGTGTCCGCCATATCCTCGGAACTGGGATCTTCATCCCCCACTACCTGATAGGTAATGCTGACACCGCCCGCAAGATCAAGTCCCTGTTTAATGTTGTAAACAGATCCTGTCCTGTCCGCATCCAGTCCAAACAGTGCCGTAAAAGTACCTGCTGCCATCAGTACCACAATCACAAGCAGGCTGATGATTCCTTTTTTCTTAGTCATTTGTCTTCTCCTCTTCATCTGAAAGCGCCACCTTCATCATAATGGCACATTCAATTCTCTTTCTCTGTAATTCACAGCCAATATCGTATGCATCATTGATTTTTCCATGAAAATTATAGGAATTGGCTGCGCAACCGCCACTGCAGTAAAACTTTGCAAAACAATCGCGGCATTTATCTTTTGCATAAACATTACAGGTCTTAAATTCATCGCGGATATCCGTTCGGGTAATACCGGTATCCACATTTCCCATCAGGAATTCTTCCTGTCCGACAAACTGATGACAGGGATAGAAATCTCCCCACGGGGTAACGGCAAGATATTCCGTTCCCGAACCGCAGCCGGACAAACGTTTTGCCACACAGGGGCCACCCGTTAAATCAATCATGAAATGGAAGAAATTAACACCCTTTCCTTCCTTTCTGCGACGGATCAGATCCTTTGCCAGTTTATCATATTCTTCTAAAATCGTAGGAATATCCTCTTCTCTGATTGCATAAGCATCCTCCGGCTTTGCCACCACCGGTTCTACGGAGATCTGCTCAAATCCCAGATCTGCCAGATGGGCTACGTCCTTTGAAAAATCAAGATTATTGTGTGTGAAAGTACCTCTCACATAATAATCCGTCTGATTGCGGCTTTCTGCCACTTTTTTAAACTTCGGAACAATCACATCGTAACTGCCCTGTCCTCCGCGAAACGGACGCATCTTGTCATTGATCTCTTTTCTGCCGTCAATGCTGCATACAATGTTACTCATCTCTTTGTTGGCAAATTCCAATATTTCATCATTTAACAGGATTCCGTTTGTCGTAAGGGTAAAACGGAATTTCTTATTATGCGGTTTCTCTAAACTTCTTCCGTATGCCACCAACTGTTTTACTACATCCCAGTTCATCAAAGGCTCGCCGCCAAAAAAGTCCACTTCCAGATTTACTCTGCTTCCGGAATTGGCTACCAGAAAATCCAGTGCTTTTTTTCCTACTTCATAACTCATCAAAGCACGTCTTCCATGGTATTCTCCTTCTTCTGCAAAGCAATACTGACAGGCAAGATTACAATCATGGGCAATATGAAGGCAAAGTGCTTTTACCACGGTCTGTCTCTTTTTAAAGTCCATGATATAGTCCTTATAGACATCTTCCGTATACAGTTGACCCATTTCTTTTAACTCTAAAAGTTCTTCACAGACTTCCCTCATCTCTTCCTCTTTATAAGGAAGAACTCTGCACGCTTCTATGGCCTGTGTCAGTGTCTCTTCTTTTGGCAGATCCTTTTCTACCACTTTTTCCACCAGTGGAATCGCATCATATACGCAGTCATCCACCACGTGAACCGATCCACTGTTTACATCCAATACGATGTTATATCCGTTATTTTTATACTGATGTATCACAAAAAACTCCTTCAAAATCCAATTATTCACACTATGTTTTATCCGGACTCTGATAAAAACATAGGAAACAGACTCGAAACCTTTGCAGTTACGAGTCTGTTTAAAAGCATGTTCTTATTTAACCTGCATCTTTTTTGATTATTTCATCTTTTCGCAGCTCTGGTTTCCTACTGTGCAGGATGTCTTACAAGCTGACTGGCAGGATGTCTGGCATTCTCCGCATCCGCCTTTTTTCATGGACTCTTTTAAATCCCTTGTGCTGATTGTCTTGATATGTTTCATGGAATGTCCTCCTTATGTTTTAACAGATCTTTATCCGATCCGTTTTTCATTCTTCAAGCAAGTATACCATAATTCTTTCTTTAGTAAAAGACTTTTTTGCATTATGCTTGTATCAGGTTGTATCATGCAGCGGGATGGGTACAGGATGCTGCAAGCATTCCACCTAACATCCCACTTCCGGCACAAATCAAAAAGGTGGTAAAAAGTCCGCTTCCCAAGCCGACCACGGAACCACTCGTGAGCAGGGAAATCAATAGAAGTACCACAAAATAGACACTTCCGATTGCCAGCCCCCATAGGAATTTTTTATCTTTACATTTTTTCCCGCACAAAAAGGCTGCCAGGAAATTGGAAATTATATAAATAAGGATAATTCCCACACTGAGCACGGATTCATTCAGTGAAAATTGATAGAGCAAATATGCAAGCAACATAAGTCCCATTGTGGTAATCAGATAGGAAAGGAGTAAAAAGAGCAAAAAAAAGATGATTTCTCCTGTATTTTTCCATACCGGCGACGGTATGTGAGATGTGTTTTTTTTCATTGACCGCTTCCTTTCTTTTTCATAACTGAGTTTATAAAAATTTAACTTATTTATATATATGTTTTATCCCGGAAATTCTTGACATTCCTTCCGCGATTTTGTATGATTTCTCCAATTACATATACTATTTTTAAAGGAGAGTGATGTTTAAATTGGATACGGTCAGTATCATCCGGGCAGTCACAATCGTACTGCTGCTTTTCTTATCTGCATTTTTTTCATCTGCAGAGACTTCCCTTACCACGATCAACCCGATCAAAGTAAGGACCCTGATTGACAATGGCAACAAGCGTGCCATCACCTTACAAAAGGTCAAGGACCAGCACGGCAAGATGCTCAGTGCTATTCTGATCGGCAATAATATCGTCAATATTTCGGCTTCGTCCCTTGCCACTACCATGGCAATTGATATCTGGGGCAGTTATGCAGTCGGTATTGCAACCGGTATTCTTACTCTTTTGGTTCTTTTATTTGGTGAGATTACCCCCAAAAATATTGCCATGTTCAAATCAGAATCCCTGGCACTTTTCTATGCTCCGATCATCTATGTGATCATGTGGGTTATGACACCTGTTATCTTCATCATTGACACCATTGCGGGATTGTTTTTAAAATGTTTCCACATCAATCCCGGACAGAAGAATCTCATGACGGAGAATGAGCTTCGTACTTATGTGGATGTCAGCCATGAAGACGGTGTAATCGAATCCGAAGAAAAAGATATCATCATCAATGTGTTTGATTTTTCCGATTCCGTTGCAAAAGATATCATGATTCCACGTATTGATATGGTTACCATAGAAGAAAATGCCAGCTACAACGAATTGATGGCGCTTTTCAGGGAATGCATGTACACCCGTATTCCCGTATATAAAGATGACAGGGACAATATCATCGGTCTTGTCAACATAAAAGATTTTATCCTTGTAAATGATAAGGATACCTTCCATGTATCCGACATTATAAGGGATGCCTACTACACTTACGAGTTTAAGAAAACGGCTGATCTTTTAATGGAAATGAAAAAGACTACCAACAACGTGGCTTTCGTATTAAGCGAATACGGTGCCTGCGCCGGTATGATTACCTTGGAAGATTTGTTGGAAGAGATCGTCGGTGAGATCCGTGACGAATACGATGAGGACGAAGATGAATTCATCAAAAAAGTCAGCAAGGACTGTTATCTCATTGACGGTAATCGTAAACTCGATGACATCAACGATGCCCTCGGCACTCATTTAGAGAGCGAGGACTACGATTCCATTGCCGGTCTGGTTTTACAGATTCTTGACCGGATGCCAACTGTCGGCGAAGAGGTTCAGACACCGGACGGTATCCGCATCAAAGTCGAATCCCTGAATCAGAACCGCATCACAAAAGTTCTGATGCGCCTTCCCCAGGAAGATGCACCGGAATACGAAAAAACAGAAGATCGTAAGCATTAATAATTCCCCCGGACGGCATCGTTTTCAAACACCGTCCGGGGGACTTTTTATGTCAATTATTCTGACTCTTAGGAATTCGGATAATTCTGGGGAAATAATGTCATCGCCACCCCATCGGCAATGGCATACGCCGTTTCATTGAAGAAATTATCAAATAAATCATTATCCACATCCGAATTGATAAATCCAACTTCCACTAAGACAGCCGGCATACTCGTACTGTTGAGTACTATGAGATTGGGACGTTCCGTAACACCAATATTGCGATACCCGATCCGTTCTAACTGGCTGTTAATATTTCTGGCAAGGAGAGCCGGCAATCCCCTGTTAGAATATACAAGGGATTCCACACCATTGTACTGATTGGGAATTGGGGAAGAATTCCTATGAATGGATAAAAAGATATCCGCTCCCGCATTGTTTCCTTCCTGTGCCTTCCTGTAAGGGGCTTCATAAATGTCTTCCGTTCTTGTATATAATACCTGAAATCCATATTCGGAAAGAATGCTTCCCACTGCAAGTGCCATCGTAAGATTGTCATCCTTTTCTTTTCGCCCCATATACTGCGCGCCATTGTCATAGCCACCATGGCCCGAATCAATCATAATCGTATAAGCCATAAGAAAATCCTTTTTTGTTTATCTTATGCATGGAAAAAATGATTGTGTTTACTCCCGTTTTTTTGCACAGGCCACCGCCATCACATAGCCATCCGGTGCCGGAAGTTCTTTGTAAGAAACACTTGTACCGTCATCATTTGTTACGATCCTTTGCTCCATGTCCACATAGAGAGAGCGAAAATCGGTTGCCAATCCTTTGCCTGTCATTTTGACCACACTTTCCTTAATTGCCCAGAAACGATTGAGGAGCGTATTGTCAAGCGTATACTCCCACTCTTTTTTGTGCAGGATCTTTTTTTGCATACCTTCCGAAATCATCCGGATTTGCTGAATATCCACTCCGATGGCTTCTGTGTTTTTTTCATAAACCAGTACCACATATTCTCCGGAATGTGAAAGATTGAATGCAAGCTGCGGATGACCTGTCAAAACCGGCTTAGCATTTGCGACAGTTCCATACACCGGATTCTCAATCCCGCAGAACTTACACATCTGATATAAGAGTTTGCCCGCTAACAAAGAACGTTTCCGATCCGCTTCCTGTCCTAATCGCTGTATATGCTCCCATCTTTCCTCCGTTACATATTCCGGTTTTTTTTGTAAATCCGCAGCCTCAACGGATGCGATATTTTCAATCAGAAGTTCCATCGATTGTACCTTCCTTTTGTGTCTTTCCCCGCGATAAAAGGATTTAAAAAATACGTATAACCCCATGTAGACGGACTACTTTCGGTTATACGTATTCTTATGTAAGAGAGTTTCTCACTTTATTATTTACTGCCGGCGGCGGGACTTGAACCCGCACGTGGTTACCCACAACAGATTTTGAGTCTGCATCGTCTGCCATTCCGACACGCCGGCTGGTATTGTGACCGAAATCAATATTACCATATCCATCGGATTATGACAAGCAGATTTTCTATTTTATTTGTAGAATTTTATTTGTAATGCGGACTTTTTATGTGAATTAGGAATACACAATATATCCTATTTATCTGTGTGTCTGTTCTTTTCTGGGAGTGCGCAAACGAATTCCTTTGAGGGAAAATTCGTATTTCATCGCAAGTGCTTCAAAAAGTTTTTTCATAACACCTTCCGAAATATCCACAATAGGAAGTCTGAGAATGTATTGGATTACTTCTTCCTGTTCCTTTTGCGGCACCGCATAAGAGCGGAGGCTCATTTCCAAAAAGCGTCTGATCTTGATTTCCAACGTGAATTTATCATTACAGGGATATGCCATATAATTTCTCATAAGTCCCATGGAACCGATATCCATTGTATAAAAATCGTATTTTGATAATTCCGGCTGATAGCAGCCGAAAATCTCATAAAGTTCCCATGCTGTTGCATTACGAATATATCCGGATGTTTCTTCCCCGGAATAGGCTTCGCAATATACATCCCGTAAATTGTCGTTGAGTTCGGTAAGAGTCAGCTGAATTGCGGTTTCCAACGCATATACATAAACCGGTGGCATTTTCTCGCCAATGATCTCCCTTGCCATTCCAAACTGACTTTCAAACATGAAAGTAACCAGTTCGGTGAGAACACCTTCCTTTACCCTGAAAATGTTCTGAAAGCTGCTGTTGGATACTTTTGCCTCTGTTACGATCTCCGACATTGTTGTGTTCGTGTAGCCATGCTCCAAAAAGCATCTTACACTGGTGGTCAGAATCCTTCTCTTTGCCGGCATGCTTGCTTCTGTAAGTGCCATAATGAATATCCTTTCTCATGGATTTACGTCTTTCCACACATTTTACACTAATACCGGTTCATCTTCAAGATTTCTTCCGGTCTTTGGTAGCATTCCCGTTTACAATAAAATCACTAAAACTGGAATTTGTTCCAGATATCCAGCCCATCAAACGTTGCAAAGTAGTCCTTGGGAGTCTCTGCACGTCGGATCAGCTGCACACTTCCATCCTCTTTTAATAAAAGTTCCGCCGATTTTAATTTACCATTATAATTATATCCCATAGCAAAACCATGTGCTCCGGTATCATGGATCACCAACAGATCTCCCTTATCAATCTTAGGCAGCATGCGGTCAATGGCAAATTTATCATTATTTTCACACAAAGAACCAACTACATCATATTTGTGATCGCAAGGAGCATTTTCTTTTCCCATGACGGTAATATGATGATAGGCTCCATACATTGCCGGACGCATAAGATTAACGGCACAGGCATCACAGCCAATGTATTCCTTGTGGGTATGCTTCTCATGGATTGCCGTAGTAACCAGATGACCATAAGGTCCCATCATAAAACGGCCAAGTTCCGTATAAATGGAAACTTCTCCCATTCCTGCCGGCACAAGGATCTCTTCGTACACCTTACGAACGCCTTCGCCGATCGCATAAATATCATTTTTTTCCTGATCCGGTCTGTACGGAATCCCGATACCTCCTGACAGATTGATAAAGGAAACAACCACTCCCGTATCCGCTTTTACCTTTACCGCCAGTTCAAATAACTGTTTTGCCAGTGTCGGATAATACTCATTCGTTACCGTATTACTTGCTAAAAAGGCATGGATTCCAAATCGTTTCACGCCCTTCTCTTTTAATATACGGAATCCTTCAAATAACTGTTCCGTTGTAAAACCATACTTGGCATCTCCGGGGTTATCCATGATTCCGTTGCTGATCGTAAAGACCCCGCCCGGATTGTAGCGCATGGATAATGTCTCCGGCAGTTTTCCCAGTGTTTTTTCCAGAAAATCAATATGGGTAATATCATCCAGATTAATGGTGGCACCCAATTTGGCAGCATACGCATACTCTGAAGCCGGCGTCTCATTGGAAGAAAACATAATTTCCTCTCCCGGAATCCCCATTGCTTCTGAGAGCATAAGTTCTGTCTTGGAAGAACAGTCCGTTCCACAGCCATATTCACGCAATATCTGAATCAGATAGGGATTGGGAGTAGCCTTTACCGCAAAATATTCTTTAAATCCTTTGTTCCATGAAAATGCTTCTTTTAATGCCTTTGCATTTTCACGAATGCCCTTTTCATCATAGATATGAAATGGGGTCGGATATGTTTTTACAATCTCTTCTAATTGTTCTTTCGTTACAAATGGTGTCTTGTTCATAAGTCCACCCCTTTCTTTCGTGATCCTACATATTTTACACTAATAGCGGATCATATTCAAGAAAAAAAAGAGTTTCGCTTGCGAAACTCTAGCGCCGCTTTTGCGTCGCTTTTAGCGA
>CAYLSH010000036.1:0-17221 GCA_964386235.1 uncultured Lachnospiraceae bacterium
GCCACCGTCGCACCTACAGCCACAAGCCCCATCGCCGCCGTTATCATAAACTCTCGGTTTATAAACTCTTGCCACCGACTCTCGCACCCGCTTCAAAAAAATTCCTTTCCCACAGGGGCATTGTCTGATATAATTTCAGTAGGTTTTTTAGCGGCAGCAAAAAGGTGCCGGTATTTTAGAAAGAAAAGGAGAAGGCGTATGAATCCAGTATATGAGAAACTGCAGGGATGTTTAAAAAGTGTAAGGGAAAAGACGGACTTCGTGCCGAAGGTAGCCATTGTATTGGGCTCCGGGCTTGGCGATTATGCAAATGATATTCGGGTGGTTGCGGAAGTGGACTACCATGATATAGAAGGGTTTCCGGTGTCTACGGTGCCGGGACATGCGGGCAAATTTATTTTTGGTTATGTAAAGGATGTGCCTGTGGTGTGCATGAAAGGTCGTGTGCATTATTATGAAGGATATCCGATTGCGGACGTGGTACTGCCAACGAGACTGATGAAATTAATGGGAGCGGAGACATTGTTTTTAACCAATGCTTCCGGTGGAATCAATCCGTCTTTTACGGCGGGGGATTTTATGATGTTAACGGATCATGTTTCTTTATGGGCACCCAATCCTTTGATCGGTGCCAACATCGATGAACTGGGCACACGTTTCCCGGATATGACACATGTTTATGATGTGGAGATTCAGAATATTATCCGTGAAGTGGCAGCAAAAGAGGGCATTGCCGTAAAAGAAGGTGTGTATGCACAGTTGACAGGACCTTCTTTTGAATCTCCGGCAGAGATTCAGCTGCTTCACAAACTGGGCGTGGATGCTGTGGGAATGTCAACGGTGGTAGAAGCGATTGCAGCAAACCACATGGGAATGAAGATCTGTGGTATTTCCTGTGTGTGCAATCTGGCAGCCGGTATGACGGACAATCCGTTAACGCATGAAGAAGTACAGCAGGCGGCAGCAGAAGCAGCGCCCAAATTCAAGAAACTGGTAACAGAGATTGTGGCTCGCCTGTAATCTGCGAACCGGAAACATAGAAAAGAGGATAAGTATGAATATTCGTTTTTATAATGCCAGAATCCTGACAATGGAGGACGGAAGAGAATTATTTACAGGAGAAGTGTGGGTGCAGGGCAATAAGATTTCTTATGTTGGCGATGCGAAAGAAGGAAAAGATATGCCGGCATGGGACAGGGAAGTGGATTGTGAAGGCAATGTACTGATGCCGGGATTTAAGAATGCACATACCCATTCGGCTATGACGGTGTTCCGCTCGCTTGCGGATGATCTGAATTTGCAGGATTGGCTGAATACCATGATTTTTCCAAGGGAAGCAAAGATGACGGGGGAAGATTGTTATACCCTTACCAAACTTGCAATCTTAGAGTATCTGACCAGCGGTGTGACGGCAATCGGTGATATGTACCTGACACCGGAAACAATTGCGGATGCCTGCAGTGAAATGGGAATGCGTTGTGTGCTTGTCAGTGGTCTGAATAATTTCGGACCGGCTATGAGCGTGATGGAAGAGCGTTACAATGCCTTAAACGGAAAAGATGAACTGATCAGTTACAAGATGGGCCTACATGCGGAATATACCTGCTCGAAGGAATTGTTAGAAGAAGCATCCAAACTGATTCACAAATACAAAGCGCCCCTGTATGTGCACATGTCAGAAACGAAAACTGAAGTGGACGAATGCATCGGCAGATATGGCATTACACCGCCGGCATTGTTTGAACAATTGGGATTGTTTGATTTTGGCGGCATGATCTATCACGGTGTACATGTGACGGATGAGGATATGGATATCTTAAAACGCCATAACATTCATGTGGCTTCCAATCCGGCATCCAATGCCAAATTGGCAAGCGGTATCGCACCGATTTCCAAATATATGGAAAAGGGTATCCCGGTTTCCATCGGAACGGATGGTGCCTCCAGCAACAACTGTCTGGATATGTTTAGGGAAATGTTTTTGATCACAGCACTTGCCAAACTGCGTGATAACGATCCGAGTGCAGTGGGTGCCATGGAAGTCTTAAAGATGGCAACGGTCAATGGTGCCGTTGGTATGCAGCTGAATGATTGTGATGTTTTAGCAGAGGGCAAACTTGCGGATATGATCATGATCGATCTTCATCAGCCGAATATGCAGCCGCTTCATAATATCTGTAAAAATATCGTATACAGTGGCAGCAAAATGAACGTAAAGATGACCATGATCAATGGTAAGATCCTGTATGAAGATGGCAGATTTAACTGTTGTGAAGATGTGGAAGCATTGTATGCAGAGTGCAATGCGATCAAAGAGCGTTTAAAAGATTGCTAAAAGGATGGCTGGAGTGTAAAAGTGGCAGAATTTTTTGGATTTGCGGCAATAGCCCTGACCATTTTGCTGGTGTTTTTCATCAGTGGGATGATCAATGAAAGAAATGAACAGAAACGATATCGGGAGAAATTACAAAAAGAATACGGATTTCCCAATACAAGGGAATACAGTGAGAAAGGTTTTGCAGGGATTTGCGGGTATTACCGTTTTCATAAGTCAGAGGACTTTCTGGATGATATCACATGGAATGATCTGAATATGGATGATATTTACCGGCAGATGAATTATTCAAAGACATCAGCGGGAGATGAATATCTGTACTATCTGCTGAGAAATCCCAGGGTGAATTCGACTGATTGGACGGATTTTGAAAATAAGACGGAGTATTACTGTACCCATGCGGATAAACGACTGCAACTGCAGCTTATTTTGCACAAAATGGGGTATACGGGCAAGTACAGCATTTACGATTATTTAGAGAATCTGGAAACTCTGGGAAAAAGAAGCAATACAAAGGACATTCTGGGGATTGTTGCTTTTTTGCTTGCTTTTGTATTGTGTTTTGTAAAAATAAGTGTGGGACTGCCCTGTGTATTTGTCGTCCTGATTTATAATCTGACCACGTATTTTCGCATCAAAGCACAGATTGATCCCTACATCACCTCTTTTCGCTATATTTTCCGTGTTTTAAGAGAAATCGAGGAGATTTGCAAATGCAAACATGAGGTGATCCGGGATGAAGTGGAAGAATTGGCGCAGTTATACCATGTGTTTGACCGGTTTAGCCGATTTTCCTATCTGATCATGTCACCGGGCCGGATGAGCGGTGATGTGATGGAGATCGGCTTGGATTATATCCGAATGTTTTTTCATCTGGATATCATCAAGTTTAATTCGATGCTTTCAGAAGTCAATAAGCATAGGGATGAGATTGACAGGATGCTGTCGCTGATCGGAAAACTGGACACGATACTGTCGGTGGGAGAATACCGGACCTATTTAAAAACATATTGTCTGCCCGATTATCAAAAGGATGCGTATGAAGCAAAGGCACTGTATCATCCTCTTTTAAAGGAGCCTGTTAAAAATGATGTTTCGGTAAAAAGAAGTGTGCTGATCACCGGATCCAATGCATCCGGTAAATCCACTTTTTTAAAAACAGTGGCAGTCAATGCGATCTTGGCACAGAGCATTCATACGGTCTGTGCGGACAGGTATTGCGCGGACTGTTTCAGGATCTTTTCTTCCATTACGCTAAAGGATAATATTTTTGAAGGCGACAGTTATTATATGACGGAGATCAAATCCATCAAAAGGATTCTGGATGCGGCAAAGCAAAAGGAAGAGCCGGTACTTTCCTTTGTGGATGAAGTGCTGCGCGGTACCAATACCACGGAACGTATTGCGGCTTCCGGTATTATTTTGCAACAGTTATCCAAAAGCCGTGGATTTTGTTTTGCGGCCACACATGATCTGGAACTGACACAGATTTTAAGTCATTATTTTGATAATGTGCATTTTGAAGAAAACATTAAAGAGGGAGATATTGTATTTCCCTATCGTTTACAGAATGGTCCTGCCACAACCAGAAATGCCATTGCCCTGTTAAAAATCATGGGATATGACAGTGACATTACCCAAAAAGCACAGGATCAGGCAGAACATTTTGAAATTAACAAAAAATGGGAGGTACTTTCTTGAACGTAACATTGTATAGTGACGGTTCGGCAAGGGGAAACCCAAACGGACCGGGCGGATATGGCTGTATCCTTCATTTTATAGACGGAAAGGGCACACTTCACACAAGGGAGTTCAGTGCCGGATATGAGAAAACGACCAACAACCGCATGGAACTTTTGGGAGTCATTACGGGGCTGGAAGCACTGACAAAACCATGCCGGGTAGAGGTGGTCACGGATTCCAAATATGTATCCGATGCCTTCAATGCCCACTGGATTGAATCCTGGATAAAAAAAGGCTGGAAACGCGGCAAAAACGAAGAAGTAAAAAATGTGGATCTGTGGAAGAGGCTGTTAGCGGCAATGGAACCGCATCAGGTTACTTTTACATGGGTAAAAGGACATGCGGGGCACCCGGAGAATGAGCGTTGTGATAAACTGGCAACAACAGCAGCGGATGGGGAACAGTTGTTAAACGATCCCGGCGTTTTGTGACTTGACGCTTATTTTTACTTGGATTATGATAAAAATAGTTTTGAGGCTATTATAAACTGACAAAGAGAGGATGGAAACATGACCAATTTAGGTTTATTTATGGCAACTTTTGGAGCCTATCTGATTTTATTTTTAGTATTTTCAGGTTGTGCTTTTGCGGCCGTTATGGTAGGCATTGCACTTCGTAAGAAAAAGAATGCAAAGGACGTGGCAGTAGATGGCGAAGTCACAGAATCAGAAGCTTAAACTTTTATATTTGGTGGATATCTTAGAAAGAAAGTCGGATGAAGAACATCCGTTATCGACAGCGCAGTTAATAGAAGAACTGGCAAAACAGGATATCATGGCAGAACGTAAGAGTATATATGATGACATTGACCAGTTGTGCCGTTTTGGATATGATATCGTGTTGAACAAATCCCGTGTAAACGGCGGGTATTACATGGCATCCAGGCGGTTTGAACTGGCGGAATTAAAGGTGCTTGTGGACTCTGTAACGGCATCGCGTTTTCTTACGCCCAAAAAGACAAGGGAACTGATTGCAAAGTTAGAACAGTTATGCAGTTCCTATGAAGAAATCCAGTTAAAACGTCAGGTATATGTCATGAACCGGGTAAAGACGGAGAATGAACAGATTTTTTACAACGTGGATCTGATTCATGCCGCCATTCACAACAACAAACAGATTTCCTTTCAGTACTATGCATGGAGCACGGAGAAAGAAATGCGCTTAAAGCGGGACGGTGACAGATATGTAGTCAGTCCGCTTGGACTGACCTGGGACGACGAGAATTATTATCTGGTGGCGTATGAAGAGGACAAATCCTCTATCCGTCATTATCGTGTGGATAAGATGAAGTCACTTATCCAGTTATCGTCTGAAAGAACGCCGGAGAGCGGTTATCGTGATTTTGATATGGCATCCTATGCCAATAAAACCTTTGGGATGTACGGCGGTCGTTATGATACGATTACCCTATCCTTCCCGGAATCTTTGGTGGGGGTTATGATCGACCGTTTCGGCAAAAATATCTCCCTGCGTAAAGAGGGGAGAAATCGTTACCGTGTCCGGGTGGATGTGGTGGTAAGCGGTCAGTTTTTTGGATGGCTTGCCGGTTTGGGAAAGGATGTTGCGATTCTTTCACCGGACGAAGTCAGGGGGCAGTACAAAGAATATTTAATGGATATCATAGAACAGATATGATATATGGTAAAATGTCAAGAATGGAGTTTTTAACAAAAACTCCATTCTTTTTTTGGCGATTTTTTTAAAGTGTATTCATTGACACAGGGTGGGGTCTCTACTATACTAAGAAATACAACATATGGTAGTTGGTTGAACTTTGGTACAATATCATGTGAATATAGTGGTAATATGAGGGAGTTTTCATTATGTTTGAAGGAACAAACGAAGAAACAGTGGACTATGGCAGTGAATACAAGCCGCAGCGTGTTGTGAAAGTGATCAAAAAGGATGGCAGCACGGAAGCATTTAATGTATCCAAGGTGATCAGTGCGGTGGGAAAGAGTGCATATCGTGCCCTGACCAAGTTTTCGGATGAAGAAAAACAGCAGATCTGTCAGTATGTCATTGATAAGGTAAATGAACTGGAAGCGGACGAAGTGCCGATTCCGATCATGCATAATATTGTAGAAAGTGCTTTGGAACAGGTAAAACCGATCGTAGCCAAAAGTTATCGTGATTACCGGAATTACAAGCAGGACTTTGTCCGTATGTTGGATGATGTCTATAAGAAGAGCCAGTCCATCATGTATGTTGGGGACAAAGAAAATGCCAATACGGACTCAGCACTGGTTTCGACCAAGAGATCTTTGATTTTTAACCAGCTAAATAAAGAATTATATCAGAAGTTTTTTATGACAACAGAAGAAATTCAGGCGTGTCGGGACGGTTATATCTATGTTCATGATATGTCCGCAAGAAGGGACACCATGAACTGCTGTCTTTTTGATGTAAAGAGTGTATTGTCCGGCGGATTTGAGATGGGAAATATCTGGTACAACGAGCCTAAGACACTGGATGTTGCATTTGACGTAATCGGTGATATTGTACTCAGTGCAGCAAGCCAGCAGTACGGTGGTTTCACAGTACCGAGTGTGGATGAGATCTTAGAACCCTACGCTGAAAAATCATACAAAAAGTATGTGGAAAAATATAAAAAATTAGGCATTGACGAAGAAACCGCGCAGGCAGAGGCTTATGCCGATGTATGTAAGGAGATGGAACAGGGCTTCCAGGGCTGGGAGTACAAATTCAATACCGTTGCCTCCAGCCGCGGTGACTATCCTTTTATCACGGTCACAGCCGGTACTGCAACGGGACGTTTTGCACGTCTTGCTACGATCACGATGTTAAATGTCCGCAGAAAAGGACAGGGCAAGGCAGAGTGCAAAAAGCCGGTACTTTTCCCTAAGATCGTATTTTTATATGATGAGAATTTACATGGACCGGGCGGAGAACTGGAAGACGTTTTTGAAGCAGGCGTAAAATGCTCTGCCAAAACAATGTATCCGGACTGGTTATCCTTGACCGGCAAGGGCTATATTGCGAGCATGTACAAGCAGTATGGTAAGATCATATCCCCGATGGGATGCCGTGCTTTTCTTTCTCCCTGGTATGAAAGAGGCGGAATGCATCCGGCGGATGAAAATGACAGCCCGATCTTTGTGGGACGGTTTAATATTGGTGCGGTCAGTCTGCATCTTCCCATGATCCTTGCCAAGGCAAGACAGGAGAGCCGTGATTTTTATGAGGTACTGGATTATTATCTGCAGTTGATTCGTCAGCTTCATATCCGTACCTATGCGTATTTGGGAGAAATGCGTGCATCCACTAATCCGCTTGCCTATTGTGAGGGTGGTTTCCTTGGCGGACATCTGAAACTGTCCGATAAGATCAAACCATTGTTAAAGTCGGCAACGGCATCGTTTGGTATTACGGCATTTAATGAATTGCAGATGCTTTATAACGGCAAGTCCTTAGTAGAAGATGGTGAATTTGCCGTGGAAGTATTGGAACATATCAACCAGAAGATCAATGAGTTTAAGGAAGAAGACGGCAATCTCTATGCGATCTATGGAACACCGGCTGAAAATCTCTGCGGTCTTCAGGTTCAGCAGTTTAGAAAAAAATACGGCATTGTAGAAGGCGTTTCGGACAGGGATTATGTTTCCAACAGTTTCCACTGTCATGTAACAGAGGACATTACGCCGATCCAGAAGCAGAATCTGGAATACCGCTTCTGGGAACTTTCCAATGGCGGTAAGATCCAGTATGTAAAATATCCGATTGATTACAATATGGAAGCAATCAAAACACTGATCCGTCGTGCGATGGAGATGGGATTTTATGAAGGCGTAAATCTTTCTTTAGCCTATTGTGATGACTGTGGTCATCAGGAACTGGAAATGGATGTCTGCCCCAAATGCGGAAGCAGGAATCTGACGAAGATTGACAGAATGAACGGCTATCTGTCCTATTCCCGCGTGCATGGTGATACACGCCTCAATGATGCCAAAATGGCAGAAATTGCAGAAAGGAAGAGCATGTAGCAATGAGATACCATAATATTACAAAAGATGATATGCTCAATGGAGACGGCCTCAGAGTTGTGCTCTGGGTAGCGGGATGTTCCCATTGCTGCAAGGACTGTCAGAATCCGATCACATGGGATCCGGATGGCGGACTTTTGTTTGACGAAGAAGCCAAACAGGAGATTTTTGAACAGTTGGATCAGGACTATATTTCCGGGATTACCTTTTCGGGCGGGGATCCGCTGCATTCAGCAAACCGCCTGGATGTACGCAATTTTATGGCAGAAATAAAAGAAAAATACCCGGATAAAACGATCTGGTTGTATACGGGATATGAGTGGAAAGATGTCTGGCATTATCCGGTTATGAAATATGTGGATGTTTTAGTGGATGGGGAGTATGTGGCAGCCTGCCGGGATGTAAAACTTCTCTGGAAGGGCAGTTCCAACCAGAAGGTCATTGATGTACAGAAAACCCTGAAAAAAACAGATCCGCAGGTTCCGGTGCTTCATTGTGGGGATTATGCATAAGAACCGGCAATCCGGTCAATATTGATAAAAGCAGGAGAGATGATATGCAGCGCATAGCACAGTTTTATAAAGTAAGTTTCGAAGAATTTAAAAACGGCATTTTAGGGGAGATACCGGGAATCAAAGAGGAAGAAGTAAAAGAAATGTATGACACCCTCAGGCTTCCGAAAAGAGCAACCAAAGGAAGTGCGGGATATGATTTTTACACACCGTTTACTTTTTATTTAAAACCGGGCGAAACCATAAAGATTCCTACAGGAATCCGTGTAAAAATGGAAACTGACTGGGTATTGCAGCTGTATCCGAGAAGCGGTCTGGGATTCAAATACCGCTTACAGCTTAACAATACCGTGGGTATCATTGACAGTGATTATTATTATTCCGACAATGAGGGACATATTTTTGCAAAGATCACCAATGATTCCAATGAGGGAAAAGAAGTAACGGTGGCAAAAGGAACCGGTTTTATGCAGGGAATCTTTATGCAGTATGGCGTTACTCTTGATGATGATGCGGATCAGATCCGCAATGGCGGTTTTGGAAGTACCACCAGATAATGCCCTAAAAGTAAGAAAAAATTTAAGAAAAGCCGGTTTCAGCCGATCTTATCTGAATTTCTCTCCTGTTTGCAGAGAGATTTAAGAAGAAGATGGGAGTGAAAATCGGCTTTTTTGGTGTTGTTAATTGAAAAAAAACATGCTATCATGGATTGGATAATGAACCTGCATATCATACAGGAAAGGACAAGTTTATGCGAGGAATAGATACCCAGGTGCGCAAAATGCGCCGAAGGATTTTTAAGGAAGTGGCAAGTTTAGCATTTCATTCCGACAATCTCAAAGATGATATGGAAGCGCTACCCTATAAAATTATCAATTATGATGAATCGGAGTATCGGGAGAATATTTACAGAGAACGTGCGATCGTCAGAGAGCGTATCCGCCTTGCGATGGGATTGTCCCTTCGCCCGGAGAATGTCATGGTGCATCTGACACAGGGACTGGAAGAGAGTAATATTGATGAGAAATATTATGAGCCGCCTTTGATGCAGGTTATTCCTTCTGCATGTAATTCCTGTCCGACCAATCATTATCAGGTGACGGATAAATGTATGGGATGTGTGGCACATCCCTGTAGGGAAGTATGTCCGAAGGGAGCAATCTCCTATGTGAACGGCAAATCCGTGATTGATCAGGACAAGTGTATCAAATGCGGTAAATGCAAAGCCATCTGTCCTTACGATGCCATCACCCATCAGGTACGCCCCTGTGCAGTTGCCTGTGGCGTAGGAGCCATTGAGAGTGATGAAAAGGGCAGAGCCATTATTAACAATGAAAAATGTGTATCCTGCGGTCAGTGCATGGTCAGCTGTCCATTTGGCGCGATCGCAGATAAATCCCAGATTTTCCAGCTGATCCGAGCACTCCAGTCCGGCAGAAAGATCATTGCCCAGATTGCACCGGCATTTGTGGGACAGTTTGGAGCGGATGTGACTCCGCAGAAATTAAAAGCTGCTTTGATGGAACTGGGCTTTGCGGATGTATATGAAACCGCGATCGGAGCGGACATGGGAGCCATGGCGGAAGCGGAGCATTATGTGCATGAAGTGGCAACGGGCAAACTGCCATTCTTATTAACCTCATGCTGCCCTTCCTGGTCCATGCTTGCAAAGAAATTTTTCCCGGAAACGATTGATAATATTTCCAATGCACTGACTCCGATGGTGGCTACGGCACGTAAGATCAAGGAAGAACATCCGGATGCACAGGTGGTATTTATCGGACCCTGTGCTTCCAAAAAATTGGAAGCATCCAGAAGAACGGTACGTTCCGATGTGGATTTTGTAATTACATTTGAAGAACTGGTGGGCATGTTTGAAGCAAAACAGTTGAATCCGGCAGACATGCAGGTGGAGATAGAGATGGAAGATGCAACCGGGGCAGGCCGTGGATATGGTGTTGCCGGTGGTGTTGCCAGTGCTATAGAAGCCTGCATCAGGGAATATCATCCCGATGTGGAAGTCAATATTGAACATGCAGAGAGTCTTGCAGAGTGCAAGAAAATGTTAATGTTAGCCAAGGCAGGCAAGAAAAACGGTTGCCTGATCGAAGGAATGGCTTGCCCGGGCGGCTGTATTGCGGGAGCCGGTACCAATATCGCACTTTCACAGGCACAAAAGAACGTGGCAGCATTCCAAAAAGAAGCCAAAGAACAGATACCGCAACAGGAATAATACCTGTTTAATATATTTTAGGAAAAGAGGATTATTATGAGTAAAGTCAGAACTCGTTTTGCACCAAGTCCCACAGGAAGAATGCATGTGGGTAACCTGCGTACTGCGTTGTATGCATATCTGATCGCAAAACATGCAGGCGGGGATTTTATTTTAAGAATCGAGGATACGGATCAGGAACGTTATGTGGAAGGTGCGGTGGACATCATTTACCGTACACTGGAAAAAACAGGATTGATTCATGATGAAGGACCGGACAAGGATAAAGGATGCGGCCCTTATGTCCAGAGTGAACGTCAGGCTGCCGGCATCTATTTAGAATATGCCAAACAATTAGTGGAAAAAGGAGAAGCGTATTATTGTTTCTGCGATAAGGAGCGTTTAGCAACCTTAAATCAGGTGATCAATGGCAAGGAGATCAATGTATACGATAAGCATTGCCTTTCCCTTTCCAAAGAAGAAGTGGAGGAAAAATTAGCAAGCGGAGTACCCTATGTTATCCGTCAGAACAATCCGCAGACGGGAACCACGACGTTTTCCGATGAGATTTATGGGGATATCACAGTGGACAATATCGAACTGGATGATATGATCCTGATCAAATCCGATGGATACCCGACTTACAATTTTGCCAATGTAGTGGATGATCATTTAATGGGAATTACACACGTAGTACGTGGTAATGAATACCTTTCTTCTTCTCCCAAATACAATCGTTTATACGAGGCATTTGGCTGGGAAGTACCGGTGTATGTACACTGTCCGCTGATCACGGATGAGGAACATCACAAATTGAGCAAGCGTTGCGGGCATTCTTCTTACGAAGATCTGATCGAACAGGGCTTTTTAACGGAAGCGGTTGTAAACTTTGTATCCTTACTGGGATGGAGCCCTTCTGATTCCTGTGAAGAGATCTTTTCATTGGAAGAACTGATCAAGATATTTGATTATCATCATATGTCCAAATCACCGGCTGTATTTGACTATACCAAATTAAAATGGATGAATGGCGAATACATTAAGAAGATGGACTTCGATGCTTATTACGACAGGGCCCTTCCTTATATTGAAAAAGCAGTGACAAGGGATATGGATAAAAAGAAACTGGCAGAGATCTGCAAGACCAGAATCGAAGTATTCCCGGATATCTGTGAACTGTTGGATTTTTTGGAAGAACTGCCACAATACGATATTGAGATGTACACACATAAGAAGATGAAAACAAATGCGGAATCTTCTTTGCAGGTGTTAAAAGAATTGCTTCCTGTACTGGAGAAACAGGAGGATTACAGCAACGATGCGTTATACCGGTTGTTGGTTTCTCAGGTGGAAAAGATGGGTGTGAAAAACGGATATGTGCTTTGGCCGATCCGTACAGCGGTGTCCGGTAAGCAGATGACACCGGCGGGCGCAACGGAGATCATGGAACTTTTAGGAAAAGAAGAGTCCATTGCCCGCATCAAAAAAGGAATTGAAAAACTTGAAGCAGCAGTCGGCTGATACAGCCCAGATGGCTGCCATTACCCATGAGTCAGGACCGGTTTTATGTTTAGCCGGTCCCGGTTCGGGGAAAACCTTCACACTTACCCACCGCATCCGATACCTGATTTTAGAAAAACAGGTTGACCCATCTGAGATTTTAGTCATTACCTTTTCCAAAGCAGCTGCCATGGAGATGGAGCAGCGATTTTATAAAGTTATGGAGGATCGGTATTATCCGGTTCGTTTTGGCACATTTCATGCCATCTTTTTTCAGATCTTGAGCCGTTATGAAGGCTACACGACAAAAGATATTCTTACCCTTTCACAGAAGAGAAAATATTTAAAGACCGTTCTTTTTCAAATGGATTATCAGGGCAAAACCGATATGGAATCCATGGATGAATTGTTGTCCGCATTTTCGTATCTCAAGAATCATCCGACAGAAGAAAAGATTGCCGAATACAATAAAAGAATACCGCAGTTTACCGGTATTTATAAACAGTACGAGAACATGATAAGGCGGGAGCATAAACTGGATTTTGATGATATGTTAGTACTCTGCCACCGGCTTTTTGTACAGAAAAAAGAAGTGTTAGAAGAGTATCGCAGCCAGTTTTCCCATATTTTAATTGATGAATACCAGGACATTAATCCCATCCAGTATGAAGTAATAAAAGAACTTGTAAAGCCTCATTATAATCTCTTTGCGGTAGGAGATGACGACCAGTCCATATATGGATTCCGGGGCAGCGATCCTTCGATCATGCTTCACTTTTTGGATGATTTTCCGAATGGCAGGATTATTCCGTTTGGAAAGAACTATCGTAGTGTAAAAGAAATCGTGGACTATGCCGGAGCAGTCATAAAAGAAAATAAGCATCGCTATAAAAAGGAGATTGCGGCAGCAAACGAAGGAAGGGGCGTGTTTATCAAAGGTTACCGGAGCAGGGAAGAGGAATATGGGGAGATTTTAGAACAACTAAAGAAAGCCTATGAGGAGAATGGTTTACAGGAGTATGCCTGTCTGTTTCGGACGAATATGGATGCCTCCTATCTGGCAGAACTTCTGCTAAAAGAGAATATTCCCTATGTGATGCGGGAAAAACCGTATAATCCTTACGATCATTTTATCTGCAGGGATTTTTTACACTATCTCCATTTAAAAAGCGGGGATCTGCATGCATGTGAACTGATTCCCATTATGAACCGTCCCCTGCGTTATATGAGCAGGGAGTCCGTGGATCTGCTAAAGGGAACGGTTGATTTTGCTGCCTTGAAGAAATACTATGCAGGGAAAGAATATATGCTCAAAAACATCCGGAAACTGGAATACGATCTGCTTCGAATGAAGGATATGGATCTTTTTGCATCGGTCAATTATATCCGCAAAGGGATTGGATATGATGAGTATTTAAGAAAACAGGCGGCAGAACAGAACCTACCCTGGGATGAATACAAAAATACAGCGGATGAACTGCAAAAGCGATTTGCCATGTTTTCTTCCTTGGAGGAACTGGAAATACATATTGAGGAGTACCGGGAAAAGATCACAGAGAGCGGGAATCAGAATAAAAAGAGCGACAAACCGGGTGTGACCATTATGACCTGTCATGCATCGAAAGGACTGGAATTTGAAAAAGTATATATCCCGGATTGCAATGAGGGCAATATTCCGTATAGAAAGAGTGTGAAGGAGAGTGAGATTGAAGAAGAAAGAAGGCTGTTTTATGTGGCACTGACCCGCGCAAAAAAACAACTGTATCTTTGCTATATCAACGGAAAGGAAGATGAAAGGCATCTGATCTCCCGTTTTTTGAAAAAAAGGATATAAAAATCCCCCTTAAAATAATAAGGGGGAAGTGTGATTACATTTCATCGAAATCTGCATTGTCAAGCCATTCATCATAGGCATCACAGACGGCATCATATTCTTCATCGTCCTCAATATAACGGAGTACGGGTTCTTCATTGGGATCATCGGGATTCTCACTGTATCCGTAAAACCATACAACATCCTCCTCATCCTTTAGCCGGGGAAGGAGTGCGATATAATCCTTATCCTCAATGGAAAAAATGGTTTCGATATTGCAGGTCACCACGGTGTTGTCTTCGAGTGTGATGTCCACGGTCATGTCACGATCATCGTATTCTTCTGTGTTATTTCCCATACTGGTGTCCACCTTTCTGATTTTTAATAATTGTACCGATATCCGTGCAAAATAGCAATAGTATCTGTTTATTTTTTGTGTTAAAATGAAATAGAATTGATTGAAAAAGGGATATGACTTTGACAACGAAAACGACAGCAGGGAGAACAGATGAAGAGACAGGTAAGCGTGTTAAAAGGAAATCATCAGCCATACGGTATCACAACGGATGGAGAAAACGGTATTAATATTGCAATCGCCATGCAAAGTCAGGATTGCGGTATTATTTTGTATGATAAAAAGAAAAAAGAAACGGAAAAGATTCCCTTTGATCCTTCTTTCTGTATCGGCGAATTGTACTGTGTCCGTATTAAAGGCCTATGTACACAGGATATACTGTATCGCTTCTATGACGGGGATCGGGTCTTCGTGGATACTTATGCGCGAAGCATTGCGGGCAATGAAACTTACGGCAAACTTCCGGAAGAATTGACGGGAAGATTTAGCAGGGATGATTTTGACTGGGAAGGGGATGAAACACTTCAGATCCCATTTTGTGATTCCCTTATTTATCTTTTACATGTAAGAGGTTTTACTAAGCATAGCAGTTCCGGTGTCGCTCACAGGGGCACCTTTGAGGGACTTACGGAGAAGATTCCCTACCTGAATAATCTGGGCATTACGACGGTGGAACTGATGCCTGCGTATGAGTTTTTGGAACTGGAAAAAAGTGTTGTGGACAATGAGCGGATTCCCATGGCATATCGCAAGGAAGAGCCGGTATTAAATTACTGGGGCTACAAAGCAGGGTATTATTATGCGCCTAAGAGTGCTTATGCGGCAGATTCCCATCATCCGGCAACTTCTTTTAAAAATATGGTAAAAGCCTTTCATCAAAACAAAATGGAAGTGCTGATGCAGTTTTATTTTCCCGATTTTGTGTCGGGACTTTATATCGTGGATGTCCTTCGTTACTGGGTCTGCGAATATCATGTGGATGGTTTTCATCTGATGGGAGAGAACATTCCGACGGAGGTTCTTGCAAAGGATCCCATGTTAAAACGTACAAAACTGATCTATTACGGATTCCCGGCACCCAAACAGCGCAAACCCGGCGAATTTTTTTATAAGAATCTGGCACAGTGTCGTGATGAATATATGTATGATATGCGCCGCTTTTTAAAAAGCGATGAGCGGATGCTTGGCAAGGTACTTAAACATATGAAAACCAATCCCAGGGATATGGCAACCATACATTACATCACGGAAACCAATGGTTTTACGCTTGCCGATCTGGTAAGTTATGATCGAAAACACAATCTGGACAATGGGGAAAATGACCTTGACGGCAATCCCTACAATGCATCATGGAACTGCGGAACAGAAGGCAGAACACGCAAGAAACCGATTCTGGATCTGCGCATGAAGCAGATGAAAAATGCATTTTTATTGAGCCTTTTTACGCAGAGTACGCCCCTGATACTGGCGGGGGATGAATTTGCCAATTCCCAGAATGGCAATAACAATGCATATTGTCAGGACAATGCGATCAGCTGGATCAACTGGAACGATCATAAGAAGGCACAGGAATTGTATGATTTTGTAAAGGAAGCCATTGCTTTTCGAAAAGCGCATGCGCTTCTGCATCGAAGCACGGAGTATATGTTGACGGATGAACTTGCTTATGGTTATCCGGATCTGTCCTACCACAGTGAGGAACCCTGGAAATGTGCTTATGATGATCTGACCAGGCATTTTGGCATGCTTTATTGCGGTGCTTATTCCGAAGATGAAAAAGAGAAGGATACCTTTATTTTTCTTGCCGTCAATATGCACTGGGTGGAACATGAATTTGTACTTCCCAAGTTAAAAGAAGATAAAAAATGGAAGGTGGTATTTGATACCTCCATCAAAAAGGCATCCAAAGTAAAATTGCCGGTTACAGAGAATTCGATAGCAGTAAAAGAAAGAAGCATTCAGGTGCTTGTTGCGGAGTAGAGAAATATGCATATTTTGAAACATTTTAAAACGATTACCTATCATAAATGGCTGGTTATGAAAGGTTGCTTTGCGGTGGGTCTGTACAAACAGGGGATCTGCCATGACCTTTCCAAATATTCGCCGTCAGAATTTCTGATCGGAGCCAAATATTATCAGGGAAACCGAAGCCCAAACAATGCCGAAAGGGAAGAAAAAGGCTATTCCAGTGCCTGGCTCCATCACAAAGGGCGTAACAAACACCATTATGAGTATTGGATTGATTACAGTTTACGTTATGTGCCAACGGGAATGGCGCCTGCACCCATGCCGGTGCGTTACATTGTGGAAATGCTGATGGACCGTGTGGCTGCCTGCAAAGTATATATGAAGGATGCCTATACACAGAGAAGTCCGTTGGAATACTATCAAAGCGGTAAGGATCCGGCTCCTTTACACGACAAAACAAGGATGATGCTGGAACTCCTTTTGACGATCCTTGCACAGGAGGGGGAAAAATATACATACCATTTTATCAAAACACAGATCCTGTGCCGGAAAAAAGAACTGGATGATGTTCATAATTTAGACTCCGCAATTTCCTTTTGCAAAACAAATCTGGAAAAGTATTCCGGTACACCGGTTCATTAAAAAATGATGTACCTGGAAACGGGAGTGTCAAAAGTTCTCTTTTTGCATATATTGACAGTAAAGAATGTGCAAAACAGAGGGATACAATGAATTCTTGGTTATGGATTATCTTATTATGGTCTTGTTGTGGCAGAAAC
>CAYLSH010000036.1:17321-18856 GCA_964386235.1 uncultured Lachnospiraceae bacterium
CGGTAACAATAGTGGATGCAGCAACAACAGTGGTAGCTGCTGCAATAACAGCAATAATAATTGCAGCAATAGTTGCGGTGGCAATAGTAACGATGGCTGTGGCTGCGATTGTGACAGCGGACTGATCCAGCCGCGTAAAGAAAGCGATTGCGGCTGTGAATCCATGGATCTGCCGTATGAAACATTTGGCTGTCAGGAAAACGGGGTTCCCTGCCCGCCGCCCATACCGGCTTCGTTCAGACGATAAAAAAGCAGAGATTTCTTATTACAAAATGATGAAGCGGCAGAGACTGGAAACAGATTTTGCCGCAAGTAATACTTAACAAAGAAACGACTGTGTGATATAAATAAGAGAGAAAGGTGTTGAGGTATGAAAAAGGACAAGTATGTAGCATATGTATCCACTTATACATCGGGCATGACGGATAACATTCACGGCATCAAGATCTATGATGTGGATATGGAAAACGGACGTTTTACGGAAAAAGATCAGGTGGAGATTACCAATTCTTCCTATGTGACGATCTCTCACAATGGCAGATATCTGTATTCCATCACAGATTTTGGAGTGGAAGCCTATGAGATAAAAGAAGACGGAGGATTAAAGGTAATCAACCAGGGCAGTATCAATGGTATGAGAGGCTGTTATCTTTCAACGGATTATGAGGACCGCTTTTTGTTTGTGGCAGGCTACCACGATGGAAAGATTACGGTTTTACGTTTACAGGAAGACGGTGGCGTGGGAGAGATCGTAGATGAGATCTTCCATAAAGGATTGGGCAGTATTGCAGAACGCAATTTCCGTCCCCATGTCAATTGCGTAAAGATGACCCGTGACAATAAATACTTATGTGCGGCAGATCTGGGGATGGATCATGTGAATGTATACTGGCTGGATCACAACAGTGGCAAGCTGAAAATGGTGGATATCATTCGAAGTGAGCAGGAGAGTGCACCGAGACATTTGAAATTTTCCGGGGACGGACGTTTTTTATACATTGTTCATGAACTGAAGAATTATATTGATGTGTATTCATATACGGAAATTTCGGAAAAGAATCCGCATTTTGAAAAGATCCAGACGATCGAAACCGTGAATCATTATCATGCGGGCGGTTCAGCAGCCAGTGCTTTGAACCTGTCTTTGGATTATAAATATCTGATCAGTTCCAATGCAGGGGATAACAGTATCATTCTCTATTCCATCAATGAAAAAACGGGAATACTCGATAAGATCCTCTGTCTTCCGATCAGTGGGGATTATCCAAAGGATGCGGCATTGTTCCCCGACAATAAGAATCTCGTATCGCTGAACCATCTTTCCAATACCATGACCTTCTTCCATGTGGATATGGACAAGAAAGTCATTGTCATGAATGGAAAAGAAATGAAAGTACAGCAGCCTAATTGTGTGATATTCCACAAATTACCATAAAAATAACAGGTATGTTTCCCGGATTTTGTAGAAACATACCTGTTATTTTTATGCAATAGGAAATTTCTTTGAAATTACCTATTGCACAAAAAACACTCCG
>CAYLSH010000037.1:0-18538 GCA_964386235.1 uncultured Lachnospiraceae bacterium
TATGGGGAAAGGCGCAAAGATCTTCGAGCAATTACAGTAATTACCGAAAGCAATATTTGGGGAAACGAACATGATAATGGATAAATACGCTGATGGAGGAAAGTAATGAATCAATTTAATTTTATTACACTGAGGCAGCGGCCGGAAATGAAAGAACAGGCTGCCCTGTGGTTTCATCAGAAATGGGGCGTACCGCAGGAAGCTTATCAGGAATGTATGGACGGTTATCTCAGCGGCCAGACCGAATACGGCTGGTATCTGTGTATGGATGGAAGCAAAATTGTAGGTGGTTTGGGCGTGATTGAGAACGACTTCCATGACCGGAAGGACCTGACACCGAATATCTGCGCAGTCTATACGGAAGCAGACTATCGCAACAAGAAAATCGCCGGGCAGCTGCTTGATATGGCAGTCGAAGAACTGCGCAGCAAGGGCATTTCTCCCGTCTATCTGCTCACAGACCATACCGGATTCTATGAACGCTATGGTTGGGAATTCCTGTGTATGGTACAGGGTGACGGAGAAGATGAACTGTCAAGAATGTATATTCACCGGTAAATATTCACCAATAAAAATCCTTTTCTTCTCGTATGCATTGTGCTATAATGTATAAGTTTGGCAGATGTAGAAAAGTACAAGGAGGAAAAAATGGAAGACAGTAAAGTGATGAACAATACCGGAAATGAGCCGGTAACAGAAAATAAGATGGGCGTTATGCCGGTTAATAAACTTTTGCTTACGATGTCCGTACCCATGATGTTATCCATGCTGGTACAGGCACTGTATAACATTGTAGATAGTATTTTTGTTTCCAGAATCAGCGAAAATGCACTGACAGCAGTGTCGCTTGCATTCCCGATCCAGCAGTTGATGATTGCATTGGCTTCCGGCACCTGTGTTGGTGTGAATGCATTATTATCCCGTTCACTGGGGGAAAAGAATTATAAAAAAGTAAATAAAACTGCGATTAATGCGCTGTTTTTGATGCTGCTTAATTACTTAGTATTTTTGGTGGTGGGTATTTTTGTGGCAGAGCCGTTTTATCTGGCACAGACCACGGATCCGGAAATCATTGACTTTGGAGTGCAATATCTGCAAGTTGTGTGCATGTTTTCGTTTGGTATTTTTTTCCAGGTGGCATTTGAAAGATTGTTACAATCCACAGGAAAGACTATCTATAGCATGATTACCCAGATGCTTGGTGCTATTATCAATATTATTTTGGACCCGATTCTGATTTTTGGTCTGCTCGGAGCACCCAGGATGGGGGTTGCCGGAGCGGCAATTGCGACGGTAATCGGACAGATTATAGCAGCATTCACGGCAATGATCATAAACTATAAGAAAAATCATGAAGTAAATTTGAACTTCAAAGGATTTAAGCCGTCCTTAACGATTATCAAACAGATTTATTCAGTGGGTATTCCCTCCATTATCATGCAGTCCATAGGTTCTGTCATGGTATTTTGCATGAACCAGATTCTGATTGTTTTTTCCACAACGGCAACAGCAGTCTTTGGTGTTTATTTCAAACTGCAGAGTTTTGTATTTATGCCGATACTGGGTCTGAACAACGGAATGGTTCCGATCGTTGCGTACAATTATGGAGCAAGAAAAAAAGACCGTTTACTGAAAATAGTAAAACTGTCCATGCTCTATGCGGTAGGAATTATGTGTATCGGAATTGTTGTTTTTCAACTGATTCCGGACAAATTATTTTTACTGTTTGATGCATCCGATCATATGCTTTCCATGGGAATTCCGGCATTGCGCATTATCAGCATTCATTTCCCGATCGCGGGCATCTGCATTATCAGCAGTTCCATGTTCCAGGCGCTTGGCAATGCAGTTTACAGCATGATCAATTCCATCTGCCGTCAGATTCTGGTATTAATCCCGGTAGCATGGTTGTTAGCGCAACTTGGCAATGTGGATTATGTGTGGTGGGCATTCCCGATTGCAGAAGTGGTATCTCTTATCATCAATGTTTTCTTTATGATAAGGATCAATAAAAAAGTAATCAGCAAAATCTGATTGGAATAAAAAAGACGGCACATATGTGTCGTCTTTTTTATTGATGTTTCGTTGTACTGCGGATGAAGGGACTTGAACCCCCACGGTCTCCCGCCAGAACCTAAATCTGGTGCGTCTGCCAATTCCGCCACATCCGCAAACTGTGCATACGTTTATTCCTCGCAGTCACGATTGCTATTATAACGGCATCCACGGGTCGTGTCAATGAAAAAAACAAAATAGCAGGGGGATAATCATTACAAAATGGACAAAGTATGGTATTATGAAAAAAGTTATATATATTGCATGGAAATGAGGAAAACTTATGGATTTATTGATTCAGGTTGTTTTGTTGATGGTCGGGTTTTTGATGTTAGTCAAAGGTGCGGACTGGTTTGTGGAAGGGGCAAGTAAGATTGCGATCAAATTCGGAATCCCGCAGATTGTAATCGGACTTACAATCGTGGCGATGGGAACGAGTGCGCCGGAGGCGGCTGTTTCCATAACGGCGGCAATTAAAGGAAGTGCGGAGATTACGATAGGTAATATCGTGGGAAGCAATATCTTAAATATTCTGTTGATTTTGGGAATTACTTCTGTCATTATTCCGCTGGCTGTTAAGAAGAATACATTAAAGTATGAGATGCCCTACGTGATTGTCGTATCCGCAGTGTTGGCGTTTCAAGGATTGAAAGACGGCTATATCTCACGTTTTGAAGGTGTGGTATTGTGGCTGATGTTTATTGCCTTTTTGGTTTATCTCTTTATTCTATCCAAAAAAGGAGAGGATACGGAGGCAGACGATGTGCCGCAACTGGAAGAAAAGGATACTATTTTAAAGATTCTTCTCCTTATTGTTGTGGGTGGTGTACTGATTATCTGGGGCAGCGATGTAACCGTGGATGCAGCGACGGCAATGGCGCGGTCTTTTGGATGGAGTGAGCGTGTGATCGGACTTACAATCGTGGCGTTCGGAACTTCCCTCCCGGAACTGATTACGTCCGTGACTGCCGGAATCAAGGGCAATGCGGACATAGCAGTGGGAAATATTGTGGGAAGCAATATTTTTAATATCCTGTTTGTTGTAGGAACGACGGCATTGATTACACCCGTTGTATATGCTTCGAGTTTTACCGTGGACAGTATTGTCTGCATTTTGACAGCTGTTTTACTGTTTGTCTGCGTGTTCCTTGGGAAAGAAAGAAAACTGACAAGGGTCGGAGGCGTTATTATGTTAGCAGCCTTTGCGGCATACCTGGTTTATCTTTTATAATCCACAGATTCGTGAAAAATAACGAAAAACTTAATATATATTTGTATAAAAATAATAGTTTACAAATGAAAAATTATCGTATATACTCAACTACAGAAAACGTTTTCCGACAGAGAATAACAGCGTTTCCTTAACATAAGAAAGAGGACAGCATGGTATCAATCAGAGATGTTGCGAAACATGCCGGCGTAGCGATTTCCACAGTTTCCAAAGTGGTGAATAATTACCCGAATGTGAGTGAAGAAACAAAGAATAAGGTCAATGCTTCGATCAGGGAACTTAATTTTATACCGAATACAATTGCATCCGCGCTTTCTTCGAAACAAGCCGGAAGAGTGGCGCTTCTGATGAATCTGAATGCGCAGACACAGTCCATTGACGAGATCGGTATGCAGTATCTGGTAGGCGCGATTAACCAGTGCCGTGAGATGAATCTGGATGTTATTACGGTTTTTTATTCTGTGATCAAGGATAAAAATGTGGAAGAAATGGAACAATATTTCCGTTCCCAAAGCATTTCCGGGTTATTGATCTGCGGGATGAGCAAGGAAGATGCGAATCTTAGGGAACTGATAGAAGCACAGAGTTTTAGAATTGTTGCAATTGATACCCCTTTTGTGAACGAACATACTTCTTCCGTATGGATCGATCAGAAACAGGCACAAAAGGATGTGGCAAGGAAGACGATTCTGGATAATACGGGCAATCGCAGTGACCGTATTCTTTATATCAGTGGAAAAGAAAATGGCTTCATCACCGATGCCAGAACACAAGCAATGGAAGAACTTGCAAAAGAGATGAATCTCAAACTGACGGTATGTTGTGGTGAATTCAGTGAATACAAGGCAAGGATGATTACTTTTGAACAGGCAAAGGAGCATGACATTATCGTGTGCGCATCCGATATGATGGCGATCGGTGCCATGAAAGCATTGATTGAGATGGATATTTTCAAACCGGTCTGCGGTTTTGACGGTATCACCCTTATGGGATATGTGGGGAAACAGATGAATACGGTAAAACAAAATTTCGCCGCTGTTTCCACAGAAGCAGTGAAAGAATTAGCGAGACTGATGAATGGAGGAACGGGAATGAATATCCTTCTTCCTCACGAGATTGTCAGAATGCGCTATGAAGATATTATTTTATAATTAAATTTACAGTTAACTTTTAGGAGGGTAACAGAAATGGCATTACAGGCTACATTACAGAGAAATGTAATCGAAGATCATCTTGGAGATCAGTTGGAATCATTTTCAAAAGAATTATTTGGAAAAACAATAGCGGAGTGTACGGATAAGGAAGTGTACTACTGTCTTCTTTATGTAGTAAAGGGCATGACAGCCGCTACAACACCGATTGCAGGAGCTAAGAAAGTATACTATATTTCGGCAGAATTTTTGATCGGTAAATTATTATCCAACAACCTGATTAACCTTGGCATCTATGATAAGGTACAGGAAGTATTGGCTTCTAAGGGCAAAGACATCACAAAGATTGAAGAATGCGAACCGGAACCATCCCTCGGTAACGGAGGACTTGGTAGACTTGCAGCCTGTTTCCTTGATTCCATTGCTACTTTAGGACTTTCCGGAGACGGTATTGGTTTAAATTATCATTTGGGATTGTTCAAACAGGAGTTCAAGGATAAATTACAGAATGCAACAAAGAATGACTGGATCGAAAAGGATTCCTGGTTAAATAAGACGGATATTACATTCGATGTTCATTTTGGTGACCGTAAGGTAACATCCCGTTTATATGACATTGATGTTTTAGGATATGATAACGGTGTCAACAAATTGCATTTGTTTGATATTGAAACCGTGGATGAAAGCATTGTTAAAGAAGGAATTAACTTCGACAAAGAACAGATTGAAAAGAACTTAACTTTATTCTTATATCCGGATGATTCCGACGAAGCAGGTAACTTACTTCGTATTTATCAGGAATATTTCATGGTAAGCAATGCTGCGCAGTTAATTTTATGGGAAATGAAAGAACGTCATTATGATCTGCGTAAGATGTATGAACATGCAGTGATCCAGATCAACGATACGCATCCTTCCATGGTTATCCCGGAATTGATCCGTATCCTGGTAGATGACAAAGCATTCACAATGGATGAAGCAATTGATGTGGTGAAGAAGACATGTGCGTATACAAACCACACAATTTTAGCAGAAGCTTTGGAAAAATGGCCTCTTTCCTACCTTGAAAAAGTGGTTCCCCAGTTGGTTCCGATCATCAAAGAACTGGATAAGAGAGTACGTGCACAGTACACGGATGAAAAAGTACAGATCATCGACAAAGAAAACCGTGTACACATGGCACATATGGACATTCATTTCGGATTCTCCGTAAATGGTGTTGCCGCTATCCACACAGATATTTTAAAAGATTCCGAGTTGAATCATTTTTACAAGATTTATCCGGAAAAATTCAACAATAAGACCAATGGTATCACATTCAGAAGATGGCTGATGTCATGTAACCGTGAACTGACACAGTTGATCAGTGATACGATTGGCAATGGCTTTAAGAAAGATGCATTCGAACTGGAAAAACTCTTAGAGCATAAGAACGACAAAGAATTCCTGACAAAATTACAGGCTATCAAGACAAATAAGAAAGCAGAACTGGCTGCTTATATCAAAGAAAATGAAGGCGTGAATATCAATCCGGAATCCATCTTTGACATTCAGATCAAGAGACTTCATGAGTATAAACGTCAGCAGATGAACGCTTTATACATTATTCACAAGTATCTTGAGATCAAAGCAGGCAAGAAACCATCCACACCGATTACCTTTATCTTTGGTGCGAAGGCAGCACCTGCCTACATTATTGCACAGGATATCATCCATTTACTGCTAGTTATGCAGGAGATCATCAACAATGATCCGGATGTAAACCGGTATATGAGCCTTGTAATGGTAGAAAATTACAACGTAAGTTATGCAGAAAAATTAATTCCTGCATGCGATATTTCCGAGCAGATTTCCCTTGCTTCTAAGGAAGCATCCGGAACCGGCAACATGAAATTTATGTTAAATGGTGCCGTAACACTTGGTACAAGTGATGGTGCTAACGTAGAGATCCATGAATTAGTAGGCGATGATAATATTTATATCTTCGGTGAAGAATCCGAAACCGTTATTAAACACTATGAAAATGCAGATTATGTTTCTAAGGATTACTATGAAAAATCAGCAGTGATCAAAGAAGCAGTTGACTTTATCGTTGGTAAGGAAGCAATGGCAGTCGGACACAAAGAGAACTTAGAACGTCTTTACAAGGAATTGATTAACAAAGACTGGTTCATGACATTGCTTGATCTGGAAGATTACATCAAAGTAAAAGACCGGATGTTTGAAGATTACAAGAACAGAGAAAAGTGGCAGCAGATGATGCTTGTAAACATCGCTAAGGCCGGATTCTTCTCATCAGACAGAACGATTGCAGAATACAATCGTGATGTTTGGAAGCTTAACTAAGCCTTCTTCTTTATATGTTAACCTAAATAACCTTTATAACCGGGCAGCGGACCGCATTAGCGGTCCGTTGTTCTGTTTTAATGTAATAGGTAGAATGTCGCTGTAAGCGACGCAAAAGCGACGACAGAGTTTCGCAAGCGAAACTCTTTTGCGCATTGTGCAATGTGCATAAAAATAAGATGGGAAAATTAAGATAAGTGATGAAAAATTATTACGCCTATTGCATGTGGGATCGTTTTGTGGTACTATGCAAACAGTTCCGGAAACGTTACCGATACCGATACCGAAAACGATTCCGATAAGCAGAACAAGATGCAACGGACATCGTGGTAAAAGAAAAAAAGAACTTTTTTTATCCGGGTTGTATATTTTCTTTTACTTTGGGAAACGATCATAGAGTAACTTCGCGGAACGAAAGCAAAGGGTGAGAAAATCTTAAAAGAATAAGAAAGGGAGAGAGAATAATGAAAAAGAAATTACTCAGTGCATTACTTAGTGTAGCAATGGTTTCTACTTTGCTTGTCGGATGTGGCGGCAGCAATTCAGAAGCACCTGCAGACGATGCAGCAGCATCAACCGGAACCGGAAAGGTTTATTACTTAAACTTCAAGCCTGAAGTTGACGAAGCATGGCAGGAGATTGCCGCAGCTTACACAGAAGCTACAGGTGTAGAAGTTAAAGTTGTTACGGCAGCATCCGGTACATACGAAGAAGTTCTTCGTACAGAGATCGCTCAGGAACAGCCTGTTACATTGTTCCAGATCAACGGACCCGTTGGTTATCAGAACTGGAAGGATTACACATCAGATTTGACAGACACAGATTTATACGCAGCATTATCTGATAAGTCATTAGCAGTAACCGGCGAAGACGGCGGCGTATATGGCGTTCCTTACACAGTTGAGGGTTACGGTATCATCTACAATGACGCTATCCTGCGTGCATACTGTGCAACAGAAGGTGCAGTAGTGGCAAGTGCTGATGAGATCACCAACTTTGACACATTAAAAGCAGTTGCAGAAGATATGCAGGCTAAGAAAGAGGAATTAGGCATCGACGGTGCATTTGCTTCTACTTCTTTACTTCCCGGTGAAGACTGGAGATGGCAGACACACTTGGCAAACATCCCTGTATACTATGAATTACAGGACAAGGGTGTTTCTGATATCACAGATTTAGAGTTAACCTATGCGGATAACTTTAAAAACATCTTTGATCTTTATATCAACAACTCTACAGTAGCTCCCGGATTATTAGGAAGCAAATCTGTAACAGATTCTATGGCTGAGTTCGCTTTAGGACAGTGTGCATTCGTTCAGAATGGTAACTGGGCTTGGGGCCAGGTGGCAGACGTAGAAGGTAACGTTGTAACAGAAGAAGATATCAAATTCCTTCCGATCTACACAGGTGTAGAAGGGGAAGAAAGCCAGGGATTATGCATCGGTACAGAAAACTTCTGGTGTATCAACTCTCAGGCATCTGCTGAAGACCAGCAGGCAACAGCAGACTTCGTTAACTGGATGATTTCTTCCGCAGAAGGTAAGAACTACATGGTTAATACTTTAGGAAACATGGCTCCGTTCTCTACATTTGCAGATGACGAAAAACCTACCGATCCTTTAGCACAGGCTGTATTGGCATCTATGGAAAGTGGAAAAACTTCTGTAGCATGGTGCTTCACAATCTTCCCAAGCCAGACATTCAAGGATGACCTTGGTGCTGCATTACTTGAGTACTGCAATGGCAACATGGACTGGGATGGTGTAGTTAATACATTTAAGACAAGATGGGCTGAAGAAAAAACAGCCGGCGCTCAATAAAGTAAAGCCAAACATCTGAAAAAGTAATTGAAAAAGGGCAAGTGGCGGCAACGTGCTTGCCCTTTTTATAAGAAAGAATGGGAACGATTTCGGGAAATAGAGGAGAAATCATATGCAAAAAACACTGAAATTAAAGAAGTATCTTATTATCTTTACCCTGCCGACACTGATCGCCTTTGCGTTTGCATTTATAATTCCGTTTGTTCAGGGTCTATACTTGTCATTTTGCCAGTTTACCACTGTTAAAAATGCTAAATGGGTGGGATTTGATAATTATGTAAGAGCCTTTACGGACAACAACGAGTTTACACACGCGCTTCTTATGACATGTGCTTTTACCGTGGTGGCAATGATTACCATTAACGTACTGGCATTTGCGCTTGCTTTATTACTGACAAGAAAAATCAAGGGAACGAATATTTTCAGAACGATCTTCTTTATGCCAAACTTAATCGGTGGCATCGTATTAGGTTACACATGGCAGCAGATGATCAACGCTGTACTATATAAATATGAAACAACGATCGTATCCAACGCAAAATATGGATTTATCGGACTGGTAATCCTGATGAACTGGCAGATGATCGGATATATGATGATCATTTATATTGCCGGTATTCAGAATGTATCTACAGATTTGTTGGAAGCTGCAGAAATTGATGGCGCAACTTCATGGCAGAAACTGACCAAGGTTACGATTCCGATGGTTATGCCATCCATCACGATCTGTATGTTCTTGACATTATCTAACAGTTTTAAACTGTTCGACCAGAATAAGGCACTCACAGATGGTGCTCCGATGAAAAAAACAGAATTGCTTGCTCTGAATATTTACAATACTTTTTATGCGAGAACCGGATACGAAGGTGTTGGTCAGGCAAAAGCGGTTATGTTCTTTATCTTAGTAGCCGCAATCGCACTACTGCAGCTTAGATTAACAAGAAGTAAGGAGGTAGATCAATAATGAAAAGGAAAAACAAATCCAATACAATCATTTTTGTCATCCTTACGATTTTAGCACTTATTTTCCTTTATCCGTTATTCTTCATTTTGAATAACTCTTTTAAAGGCAAATTCTTTATCAGTTCCGATCCTTTCGGACTGCCAAACGGTGAGACTTTTGTAAAATTAACAAACTACGTAAATGGATTAGAAAAGACGGGACTGATTTCCGCGATTGGATATTCCTTCTTTATTACGATTGTATCCATCCTGATGCTGATCCTGTTCTGCTCCATGGCAGCGTATTATATTACCCGTGTAAAGTCGAAGATTACTTCCATACTTTACTATATGTTTACCTTCTCCATGATCGTACCCTTTCAGATGGTTATGTTTACCATGACGAGTCTGGCAGATCAGTTTCATCTTCGCAATCCTCTTGGTATGTGTTTATTATACCTTGGATTCGGTGCAGGACTGACGGTATTCATGTTTGCGGGATTTGTAAAGAGTATTCCTCTAGAGATTGAGGAAGCAGCTATGATTGATGGCTGCAATCCCCTTCAGAACTACTTTGGGGTTGTATTTCCGATTTTGAAACCAACGGCAATCACAGTCGCTATTTTAAATGCGATGTGGATTTGGAACGATTTCCTTCTTCCTTATCTGGTTATCGGTGTCTCCACAAAATACAAAACGATTCCGGTTGTTGTTCAGATGTTGGTTGGTTCCAATGGTAACAAGGATATGGGTGCATTGATGGCTATGTTGGTGCTGGCAATCATCCCGATCATAATTTTTTATCTTTTCTGCCAGAAATACATCATTGAAGGTGTTGTGGCAGGTGCGGTAAAGGGATAAATGCATACAGGGAAAAACAGTAAGAATGATTAGAAAAGCATTTTTACAGAAGAGAAAAAAGGAAAGAAAAGTATAAGGCGGACGTGCTCCGCCTTATCTTAAAGAAAGGGTTTTTATCATGAGGAAAAGTGGTATTCTCCTGGCAGTTTCCAGTATTCCATCCAAATATGGAATCGGAACTTTTTCAAAAGAAGCATATGAATTTGTGGACTTTCTGGAAAGTGCCGGACAGAAATTGTGGCAGATCCTTCCGCTTGGTCCAACCGGCTATGGGGATTCGCCGTATCAGTCATTTTCGACTTTTGCAGGCAATCCGTATTATATAGACCTGGAAGAATTCATTGAAAAAGGATTTTTGACAGAAAAGGAATGTGCGGAAAGTGACTTTTTAGACGGTGCATATGTGGATTATGAAAAGATTTTTCATACCAAGTTTGCATTATTAAGGAAAGCATACCAAAACAGCAATATAAAAGAAGAAAAAGAGTTTAGATTATTTGTAAAGGAAAATGCAAAATGGCTGGATGATTATGCCCTGTATATGGCAATCAAGGATTCCCTTGGAGGGGTCAGCTTTATGGAGTGGGAGGAAGATATCAAACTGCGTAAAGCAGATGCCATTAAGGCTTATAGAGAAAAATTGGCGGAGGATATTGCATTTTACCAGTTCCAGCAGTATTATTTTGCTAAACAGTGGAAGGCCTTAAAAAAATATGCCAATGACAAGGGCATTGAGATTGTGGGAGACATCCCGATTTATGTGGCATTTGACAGTGCTGACACATGGGCAAACCCACAGTTGTTCCGGCTTGACAAGGAATGCAAGCCGACCGCGGTGGCAGGTTGTCCGCCGGATTCTTTTTCTGCAACCGGTCAGTTATGGGGCAACCCACTATACAACTGGGAATATATGAAGAAGACAGATTACGCATGGTGGGTTGAACGTATCCGCCATTGCTATGAATTATATGATATTGTCCGTATTGATCATTTCCGTGGATTTGATGAGTATTATTCCATCCCTTACGGGGAAATGACCGCGGAGAACGGGCACTGGGAAAAAGGACCGGGCTATGAACTGTTTCAGACAATCAAAAGAAAGATTGGAAAGATCAAGATCATTGCAGAGGATCTCGGTTTTCTGACACCATCCGTGATCAAACTGGTGGAAAAGACAGGATACCCCGGAATGAAAGTATTGCAGTTTGCTTTTGACTCCAGGGAGGTAAGCGATTATCTTCCTCACAACTATCCGAAAAATAGTGTTGTTTATACCGGAACGCATGATAATGACACAACTGTCAGCTGGTATGATTCCCTGAATCGTTATGACAGGACATTTGCAAAGCGTTATCTGGATGCTCCCAATAAAAATAAGATCTGTGAAAAAATGGTTCGTGCAGCATTGGGATGTGTTTCCGATACAGCGGTAATTCCGATGCAGGACTATCTTGAACTGGGAGGGGAAGCAAGAATGAATGTACCCTCCACACTTGGCACAAACTGGAAGTGGAGACTGGTACCGGGACAGGTAACGGATGAACTGGCGCACAAGATTCGTGAATGGACAAATTTATACGGCAGATAAACAGAGGAAATGGTGAAAACATGGCAGGGGAATTGACGGTTTCGGAAGAAAAAAGGCTTCCGGATGAAGCGGAAATTACGATAAAGGATATAGCGCGTATTTGTGGCGTCGGTGTCAGCACTGTATCCAGAGCGATCAACAATCATCCGGACATTAATCCGGTTACCCGGCAGGCGATCATGGATACGATCGAGAAATATGGCTATATACCCAATAACAGCGCCCGCAATTTAAAACGGACGGATGCCAGGTGCATTGCGGTTTTAATCAAGGGGCTTTCCAATCCCTTTTTTGCAGGAATGTTAAGCATTATTGAAGATGAAGTGGAAAAGAAGCATTATTCGCTTGTCCTTCGTCATGTCGAATACAATCAGGATGAAGTAGATGTAGCGTTAGAACTGATCAAGGAAAAGCGTTTGCGCGGGATTGTGTTTTTGGGTGGACATTTTGCTCATTCGGAGGATAAACTTGCCAAATTGACGGTTCCTTTTGTAATTGCCACGGCAGGATGTGTTCCCAAGAACATAAGCCGTACTTTATACTCTTCTTTGACGGTGGATGATGAAGAAGAAGGGTATAAAATGACAAAATACCTTTTGGATCAGGGGCATCGTAAGATCGCGATTCTTACAGCGGATGAAGCAGATGCCAGCATCAGCCATCTTCGTTTGCTTGGCTATTGCCGTGCCATGGAAGAGTATGGAATTAAGGTGGATGAAGGGCTGGTCTGTACAATGAAGGAAGGTATTGAATGGTACACCATGCAAAATGGTTATGTCGTTACCAGGGAATTATTGGACAGGCGGGATGATGTTACCGCCATATTCGCCATTTCCGATGTCATGGCAGTCGGAGCCTGTCGTGCGATCAAGGACAAAGGCAAGCGTGTACCGGAAGATATTGCCGTTGCCGGATATGATGGTCTGGATATTGGAATCTATTCCGTACCAAGTATCACCACGATCAAACAGCCGGTGGATGAGATCGCAAGAGAATCCATTCTGCTGTTATTCGATATTATTTCCAAGAAAAAGGAACATCAGCACAAGGTGTTCGAGGCACAGCTGGTTGAAAGAGAATCTACAATCAAATAAGGTGAGCCAGCATATACAAATGCACAAGAGGGATCCTTTTAACATATTTTTTTATAAGGGCAGGTTTTTCATTGTAGACAGGTTGGAGTTGTGGTAGCGTTTGTCGTAGGTGACATCCTCTAAGAACCAGTCGGGTGGTGTGAAGGCTGCCGCTTCTTTTTCACTTTCAAATTCGACCTCGGCTATGATGAGCGGAGCAAGGTCGTCTTCAAATATATCCAGTTCAATGGTATGTTTTTTATAAGGGATGCAGTAGCGTGTCTTGGAAATGATGATACCGTCTGCTTTTTTTAGCAGGTGCTCAAAAGATTCTTTATTGAGGGGAAGGTTGTATTCTTCCCTTGCTAAAAGTCCTTTTCCCTTATAGGTCAGATAGTAATCCTCATTTTCTTTGCGGATGCGGATGACAGGATCCGTATTCAGGTAAGCCTGTACAATCTTTTTTGTGGAAAATGCCGTAAGATCCGGCATGGTTTTTATGGTAAATTTGCGTTCGATCTCCATGAAAAAACTCCTTTGTTTGAAAAATGGCGTTGTGTAACTGCTCTTTTTGAATCGTATCATAAAGCGTGTTTGGTGACAATGATTTTGATTTACTAAAATTATCAGGAAATAGATCATGAAAACAAACTTGTATACTTTTCAAGAAAAGAGCAAATTGGCAGACAAAAATTACCAACATAATCTTTTACTTTGCGCAAATACTAGAATCAAGATAAGCGTCAAAAAGACACTTATCTGCTAAAAAAATCGGAGGTGAAAAATTATGGCAAGTAAAACTACAAGCAAAATGGAAGTGCCTGAAGCAAAAGCAGCTATGGATCGTTTTAAAACAGAGGTTGCATCTGAATTGGGAGTAAACTTAAAAGAAGGTTACAATGGTGACTTAACTTCCAAGGAAGCAGGTTCCATCGGTGGTGAAATGGTAAGAAGAATGATCAAAAAACAGGAAGAATCCATGAAATAACTTTGACTTCCAAAAGCAGTCGGGTGCCGGCTGAGTGCAATCTCGTCCGGTAAACGCATGTGCCGTCTGGCACAACAAAAAAGGACTTTTGCAGATGGAAAATCTTCTGTTTGCAAAAGTCCTTTTATAATTGGTAAAAATAAATGCTTAACGTTCGTAAACTACTTTCTTTGCCAGATCATCCGCTGTTTGTTTATCCAGAAGCTGTTCGATCAGGCAAAGCGCAAATGGTAGTGCTGTACCAAGTCCCCTGCTTGTTATGATATTGCCGTCCACACTGACAGGATCATAACTGACCTTTGCTTCTAAAAGTCCGTCTTCCATATCCGGATAACAACATGCTTTTTTTCCTTTTAAAAGACCCAGTTTGCCAAAGACTGTCGGAGCCGCACAGATCGCAGCGATCTTCTGTCCGCGTGCATGTGCCTTTCTGATGTTCTCACATAGAGTATCACACGCCCCCAGTCTCTTCGTGCCCGGCATTCCGCCCGGCAATACCAAAAGTGCATACGCACTAAAATCCACATCCTTCATAAGGGTATCTGCTGTAACTGCAATCCCATGGGAACCAGTCACCGTCAGAGAATCCGAAATGGATACCATATCCACCATAATCCCCGCTCTGCGCAACAGATCCACTACCATCAGACCTTCTATTTCTTCAAATCCGTCCGCTAAAAAAATTGCTGTATCCGTCATGTCCATCCCTCCGATAATTCGTATTTATATTAAATTCTAGCACATCTTGTTTCCGCTGACAATTTGATATAGACGTTACTAAAAAAACATGGAGTATACTGGTGATGTGGTATATAAGAAAGTGATGGAGAAATTATCTAAAAATCTATATTTATTCAACTATCAAACTTTCGAAATCCTGTGGGATATGATAAAATGATTAGGGGTTTCGATTCGTCTGAAATTGATGGATACACAGAAAGAAATATTTAAGTATACAAGGCAATGCAAAAAATGTAGTTGGAGGGTAGTGAAATGGCGATACCAGAGTTTTCGGAGGAATTCATTCAAAAAGCAATTCAGTATATTGATGAGAATGGAATTCCTGATCAAAACAGGAGCACAAAATACGAACTTATTATGGAGAACGGAAAGAAGTATCCGCCAGAATATGTTGTTGCCGTGGCTACGGAACTTGCAACAGGAAAAGAAGTTCAGTTCAATGATTTTAATGACGTAGAGGCAAAAGCGTACTTTAAAACGAGGGGCTACATGATAGACACTAAGCAGGAAAAATATGAAATGACAATTACTGCGGATTCAGTAGTATCAACAGATGATAGATTTACAATGGACAATTTGGCGTTGGGCGATAATTATAAGCCCATTGATGCCTATTTTCAGCCGGCTGATGGCGATGTGGTAAGAAGAAAAAGAAACAAAAGTGAAAATAGAATTTCGAACCAAACATTGCCACGATTGGCTTGCCAGGTTTTTGAAACTCAACTGAATTCCCTTTCAGTATTTGATAAGGAAAACTTCCCAATCTGTCAGTATACGCCCAAAAATGAGGTGATTTGCGGTATTTATTCATCGGAAATTGAGTATAAGAAACACCGCAATACTATGGAGATGATGGTGTATAGACGTGAAAATGGTCCCCAATTTGTATTGTATTCGTGGAATATTTTTTCCACACTTTTTTTCGTGCGAGAGTGCCTAAAACGTTTTGGTAATCCCGGTGATAAATTTGTATTCGTTTACCGTGATAAGACCGACCAGGAGAAGAATCAGACTACCACGGAAAAGGTAGTAACTGATGATGTAAATAAGACAACACAAGAGAGTAAGAATCCATACTCAAGGATCCTTTTAGAGTCTAAGAATATCATATTTAGAGGTGCTCCGGGAACAGGAAAGTCTTATTTAGCCAAAGAGATTGCTGCAGACATTATTAGTAATGGATATACAGATCAGTATGCCGATCTTACGCCGGAACAGAAACGGCAGATAGAGTTTGTACAGTTCCATCCGAGTTACGATTATTCGGATTTTGTAGAAGGCCTTAGACCGAAGATGAATGATGACGGAAGTATGGGATTTGAACTTCAAGATGGTGTTTTTAAGCGTTTTGTAACGAAGGCTAGAAAGAACTACGAGGATTCGTTGAAATCCAAGGAAACAGTAGAACAAGAGATGTCGATTCTGGAAGCGATGAATGAATTCTTTGCAGATGCGGTGGGAAGTGAAGAACCATTTACGACTACAAATGGAAGTGAGTTTTATATTACCGGAGTAAATGAAGGACGTATTGATATTTCCATTCCTAAAAATGATTCTGTGAATGCTATTAAGATAAATACTGATGAGATTAAGCGCATGCTGGAGTCAGGAATAACGTTTGAAAAAAATAGTGATATTACAAGATTTCTGGGAATTGAATATACGCAACAAAGATTCTCATATGATCTCGCGATCTACAGAGAAATAATGAAAATCAAGGCAAAACGTACAAAGTCTGTCGTTAAAATGCAGGAATTAAAGAAATATATCTTTATCATTGATGAAATAAACCGAGGAGAGATATCGAAGATATTGGGAGAACTATTCTTCTCCATTGATCCGGGTTATAGGGGAAGAACGGGAGAAGTCTCAACCCAATATGCGAATATGCATGCGAATCCGGACGAAAAATTCTATATCCCGGAGAATGTCTACATCATTGGTACTATGAATGATATTGACAGATCTGTTGACAGTTTTGATTTCGCAATGCGTAGAAGATTCCGATTTGTGGAAATCAAGGCAGAAGATACTCAGGATATGCTGGAATCACTTGAAAATGAAGGACTTAAGAATGAAGCTGTCGTACGGATGGACAAACTTAACGCAGAGATAATCAAAGTGGAGGACCTGAATGAAAATTATCAAATCGGTGCGTCTTATTTCTTAAAGTTGAAGACTGTTAGTTTCAATACTCTATGGACGGACTATCTCTGCCCGCTGTTACAGGAATATGTGCGTGGTATGTATGATGAGGAAGGTATTATGAAACGTTTTGCTAAGGCATACGGCTATACGCTATCGGATGAGGGTGGTGTAGATGAAGCAACTCAAGATTAAGGATAATGATCAAAGAAAAAAAGAAGAGTTCTTTGATATCCCGGGATTGGTGAAGAACATTGCAGATAAAACCCTTGAAGAACTGGAAAAAGAGGGTATTTTTGTGTTTCCGGAGATGGCTCATGAGGCAGAAGATGTTACACGGGATCAAAAGATTCTCCAAAGCATCAATGATAACTATCGGTCTGGGAATATAATGGGGTTTCTTGGATATGGCGAAGAACGGCTTATTATAGAGTCCAGATTTAGTGCCGGGGACAATGACTACTTGTTTCAGTACTTGTTGGAGCGCGTCCTTGATTTTCCTAATATTGTCAATTTTGAGACAGATGCAACGCATGATGATAAGATGTTTTCATTACTTTTATTCCTCTTTCCATCTTGTTTGGCCGGTGCTATGAGAAAGGGAGCGTTCAAGACATATGTACAAAATGAGTATAACGATGGAAATGTGAAAGGAACAATAAATATTGAACGCCATATACGGAAGAATATTCCGTTTGTAGGGAATATTGCATATAGTCAGCGAGAGTATGCTTACGACAATTATTTGATGCAGCTGATTAGACATACAGTGGAATTTATAAAAAGAAAGCCCTATGGCCATAAACTCCTTGCAAAAGTGAAAGAGGAGGTTTTGCTTGTTATAGAAGCAACTCCAAACTATGAAGCTAAAAATCTCAGAAGAATTTTGGCAGAGAATAAGAAGAATACTGTTCGTCATGCATATTATCATGAGTATCGTGCACTTCAGAGACTTTGTATACTGATTCTTCAGAATGAAAAAACGCAGATTGGACTTGGTACGGGAAAGATTTATGGCATATTGTTTGATGGTGCATGGCTTTGGGAAGAGTATATCAACCTGCTTGTTGATAAGGTGTTCTACCATCCTATGAATAAGGGAGGGAAAGGCGCACAGTGGTTATTTGCCGGTAGAACGGGTCTTATTTACCCTGATTTCATTGGGAGGGATCCTGACAACCGGATTATAGCAGATGCAAAGTATAAGCCGGTAGATAACATCGGGAATAAGGATTATCTCCAGGTGCTTGCATACATGTTTCGCTTTGATGCAAAAAGAGCTTTCTATTTTTATCCGGAAGTAGATACCATTGGGGATACGGTGTTCTGGCTAAACAGTGGATCCTCTTATGAGAAAAATGTTCAAAAACGAGATGATATTTGTCTGACAAAACATGGGTTACATATTCCAAAGGGTGCGACTTCCTATGATGAGTTTGTAACGCTCATAAAGGAGTGTGAAGCGGATTTCTTAGCTGAGTTTTCGGATATGACCAACATAGAAGAGAAGAATAATTAGTTGATTGGAAAAGCAATATTTTTAACTTCTTAAAAAAATAATAAAAACACTGGAAGTCGCGGTCTTTGTATGCTATAA
>CAYLSH010000038.1:0-18075 GCA_964386235.1 uncultured Lachnospiraceae bacterium
ATTTCCCACTGTTTTTTCTCCAGGAGAAGCTGCTCTAATTGTTCCTGAGTTTGTGCTTGTTTTTGTTTGAGGAGGTTGATGCCGTTTTCACGCGCCTGCGCACGTTCGTAGCGTTCGAGTTCGTTACGAAGCTGTACATCCATGTTGATCTGATACAGGGTCTCGGCTGCCTGCTCAAAGGTAAGACTTTTTTTAGATAACATACGCATTTCCTCCCATGTGGATATCTTGAAAAAGGAAGCCCACTTGTCCGTCTCATAGGTTCGATCTTCCTCGGTTGCCAGATGTATGTGATTCAATTCTATCACATGTAGCATAAATTTGTCAGTATAAATATGATGATTTTTCAAATTCTGCAGTTCGTATGTTGCGTGAAATTCCGGAAGCGTGGAGAAAATCATCGTGCATTTTGGGTGTTGGTTTTTGGAGGTACTTTTTGTAAGTGGATTTCTTTTCTTTCATTAGAGATGTCCTTTCTGATGTGAAATATTACGTGCCCTCTTTATAGGGTACATTTTACCCGGTGAAATTGGACATATGCAATTGCGAAAAAATGCCACATTATTCTCAAATTATTGACAAATATTGTTTTTTTATTAGGACAAAGCGCAGAAAATGTGATACAATTTTTACAAATTGTTTTTGTGTCGGATACCCAAAGGAACTCCTTTGGGTGGGAAAGGAGAATACTATCATGAAAAAACGAGAAACATCAGTTTGGGTACGTTTGCTGACCCTGCTACTTGCCGTATTTCTGATCTTTTCAGATACTTCCATGAGTGTTATGGCGAGCGGTATTTCTCAGACAAGGGAGAATTCTTTGGAAGCCCCCGGTCTTGAAAATAAGGAAGCCGGGAAAGCGGCTGCTTTGGATGTGGGAAAGGAACCTACATCGGAAGCCGGGAAAGAGAGTGCTTCGGAGGTAGGAAATGAGCCAACGTCTGCGCCCGGGGATGATCCTACATCGGATGTAACCGATGAAGGTAACATACCGACTTCGGATGAAGTGCAGGAAACTGCTTCTTCTGATGCAGGGGAAGAACCCACTTCTGAAACTGAGGAAACAACCACCGAAGAAGAAACGGTGGAAGATACGGATATACTGCCCTTAATAAGCAGCGTAGCATATGATGTTTCTGGCACGGGCACAACGGCGTTATATATTGGCGAAACGACAGTGGATACCACTGCGGATACGACGGGAACAGGCTGGAGTTGGGAGGCTACAACCGGGATCCTTACGTTGAATGGATATAATGGCAGGGGAATCACTGCCACAGGTGGCCTTACAATAAAACTTGACGGAAGCAACACTATTACCGTGGATACCGCTAATGCCTGTGGTATTAAAGTAGAAAACGGTGAACTGACCATTGATAAGACGAATTCAGATACTGACGATTCCCTTACGATACAGACATCCGGAAACAGAGTACAGATAGATAAATTGATTGAAGCCTATACCACCGTAAACGGCGGCACGCTGAGTCTGAATCTTAAGGATACCGATTCCTGTAGCGAATATCTGGTCCGCAATAAACTTACCATGAATAATGCCTCCATACTGAATTCGGAAGCAACATCTACGACCGGTTATGTAGTGCCGGTAGCATCAAGTCTTTATTTAAAAGGTAGTGGTACGACAAATGTCAAAGCAAGCGGTTATACAGATAATTTAATAAGTGCTGTAAGTACTTTGTATGTAGAGGGCAGTGGTGAGATTACGATATCGGCTGTTAACACTAAAAGCAAGAACAGTGTTAATATTTCCACCATTGCAGCTCATATTATAAAATACACCGGAACATCAACACTGCATGCAACCGGTATGATTACCACAACCGACTTGGCATTAGGAGGACCTCAATGGAAATCGCAGGTTACCCTGAAAGATGCACCGACGGATGGCTATCTGTGGTATGATACCAGGCCATCGGATCATGCTTCTGCGAAAAAAACATATCTTTGTGATACTAACGGACTGCCTTTAAAGAGCAGCACCTTTGAATGGAAGGATAATCCCACACTATCCTTTACGGATAGTAGTGTGTGGGATATCCCTGTTTTGACAGTTGGAAATGAGTATCGTGGAGCATATTTAGCCGGTGGCTTGCATGGCACTAGTATGGAGGCCAAAGAGTTTACATTTGCACTGAAAGAAGAAAGCAGTCTGCCTGCGGGCTTGGCTCTTGATAATGTTAATTTATGTTCAGCGCGTATTATTGGTACCCCCACTGCGGAATGTCCTGGCGGAACCGCTACCATAGTGGTAACCAAGAAAGATTCGACTGAAAGCGTGGAATTTACCATTCAATATGGTGCCATAACCGAAAAAGATACTTATATAACCATTAACGGAACTAAGTTTGATCGAAAAAGTAATAACTCCGGCACAAACTGGAGTTATACGGCGGCGGATCATGTTCTGACTTTGGATGGATATAGTGGCGGTCCCATTCTAAGTGAAGGAGACCTTACCATTAAACTGAAGGGAAGTAATACCATTACCTTAGATACCGCTAATGCCTGTGGTATTAAAGTAGAAAACGGTGAACTGACCATTGATAAGACGAATTCAGATACTGACGATTCCCTTACGATACAGACATCCGGAAACAGAGTACAGATAGATAAATTGATTGAAGCCTATACCACCGTAAACGGCGGCACGCTGAGTCTGAATCTTAAGGATACCGATTCCTGTAGCGAATATCTGGTCCGCAATAAACTTACCATGAATAATGCCTCCATACTGAATTCGGAAGCAACATCTACGACCGGTTATGTAGTGCCGGTAGCATCAAGTCTTTATTTAAAAGGTAGTGGTACGACAAATGTCAAAGCAAGCGGTTATACAGATAATTTAATAAGTGCTGTAAGTACTTTGTATGTAGAGGGCAGTGGTGAGATTACGATATCGGCTGTTAACACTAAAAGCAAGAACAGTGTTAATATTTCCACCATTGCAGCTCATATTATAAAATACACCGGAACATCAACACTGCATGCAACCGGTATGATTACCACAACCGACTTGGCATTAGGAGGACCTCAATGGAAATCGCAGGTTACCCTGAAAGATGCACCGACGGATGGCTATCTGTGGTATGATACCAGGCCATCGGATCATGCTTCTGCGAAAAAAACATATCTTTGTGATACTAACGGACTGCCTTTAAAGAGCAGCACCTTTGAATGGAAGGATAATCCCACACTATCCTTTACGGATAGTAGTGTGTGGGATATCCCTGTTTTGACAGTTGGAAATGAGTATCGTGGAGCATATTTAGCCGGTGGCTTGCATGGCACTAGTATGGAGGCCAAAGAGTTTACATTTGCACTGAAAGAAGAAAGCAGTCTGCCTGCGGGCTTGGCTCTTGAAAATGCTAATGGACGTTCAGCGCGTATTATTGGTACCCCCACTGCGGTATGTCCTGGCGGAACCGCTACCATTGTGGTAACCAAGAAAAATTCGACTGAAAGCGTGGAATTTACCATTCAATATGCAGGTGTAACCGTAGCCAAACCGGTTACGGGAGTAACTCTTTCTAAAACAACACTGACGCTTCCGGAAAACGGCAGCGACACGCTGACAGCTACCGTGACACCGGATGATGCAAGCGTATCCACGGTGACCTTTACTTCATCCAATATAAATGTAGCCAAGGTTACCCAGGAAAAAGACAGCAATACCGCGACCATTACCGCGGTAGGACCGGGTACGACGACCATTACGACAACAACCACACAGGGTAACAGAACGGCGACCTGTCAGGTGACCGTAAAACCGGACACACCCTCGATCACTTTTGATGTGGGACGTAATGTATTGCGGGGATTTGTTATCAGACGGGGTTATACAATTAAGGATAAGAGCACCGGCAACATATTAAAAACAATATCTTCGGATTCACTTGCAACCACACTTGATGTTGAGAATGACTGGTTTGGAAAAACACTGGTGATCGTACAGAATTCCGGGGATGCATCAAGTGATCCCTGTGAGGTTACGGTTGCCCATATATATGGAACGACCTATGGATATGATGCAACCAAACACTGGACGACCTGTACCTGTGGTGCAAAATTGGAAGAAGAACATACCTTTGAATGGGTGATCAACTTCCCGGCAACGGAAACGAATAGTGGACAAAAATATAAGAAATGTATCTGCTCTTATATTGATCCTACAAGTCAAAATACCGTCATTCCGGCAGGTGAGTTGGCGGGCATTACCTTAAAGGGTATTACGGCACCGGCAGTTGGAGCAACACCGGATGTGACAGTGGAGAGCGCGGATATGACCCGTTATACCATTGGTGACATCACATGGATAGAGGGGGATACATCACTTTCAGAAGGCGCAACCTTTGCAGAAAACAAGAATTACACGCTTGCTGTGAAGATACATTTACAGGAAACATATACCTTCCCTACAGACTTAAGCGAGGTAGTAATTGGTCTGGAGGGCATGGACAGTACTGTAATCAGCAACAAGTCAATTGTGTTAAATGATGCGGGAACCAAGACATACACGGTATCGATTGCGTTTACCACCCTGAAACAGAAGGTTGCATTGACGAATACGAACACCTCGGTTACGGGTATTAACGAATCCTATGAATATACGGGTTCTGATCTTGTTCCGATTCCAAACGTGAAAGTTACGGTGGATGGTGAAGCAAATAGCCTGAGCCTAAACACGGACTATACCGTTGCCTATACCGATAACAAGGAACCGGGCAGTGCGACAATTATAATTACGGGTATGGGGCAGTATACCGGAACCCTTACCAAGAGCTTTACTATTTACAGACCAATCAGCAAGCTGACTTTGGAAGCAAAGGATTATGAGTATACAGGATCTGCCATTGATCCGACTGCGGACCTGGTTTTAAAAGATCGTGACCAAACCCTTTCACAGACTACGGATTATGTAGTGGAAAAAGTTGAGAATAACATGAATCCGGGCTATATGAAGATTACCATCAAGGGTGGCAGTAATGGTTTTTATACCGGCACCTATGCCTTTGAAAACAAAATCCGGATTCTTCCACCTATGTATGACATCACGGTCACTAATGGTAAAGCATACGATACTGACGGAAATGAGATTACAAAGGCGGCAGAAAATACAAAGGTTATCATCAAAGCCGACACACCGGCACTTGGTAAGACTTTTCATGAATGGCAACTGACTGCGGGAAGCGTTACGATCAGTAATAGTAACAGTGCAGAAACTTTCTTTATGATGCCGAGTACAGCGGTAAGCGTGGAAGCAAATTATAAACAGATAGAAACACTTTATGCGTCACCTATCGAAGATCAGCTGTATACGGGAAGTGCCATAAAAGTTCTTCCTTTGGTATATGACGGTGGCAATGAAGGCGCTTTGCTGACAAATAAAAAGGATTATACACTGTCTTATAAGAACAATACCAATGCGGGGGAAGCTTCCGTGATCATTACCGGAAAAGGAAATTATAAGGATAAACAGACCATTACCTTTAATATTATTCCACACGATATATCAACGACCGGTAATACCATATATGTGGATCTGACAAATAACAAAATCAAAAAAGTGACGCCGGTTGTAAAAACCGTGATAAACGGAAAAACAAAAACCCTTACGCAAAATAGGGATTATACGCTGACCTATAACTACGAGCCGGGCGGCTACTATGATTCCTCAAAGGAATATAAGGTCACGGTTACCGGTAAGGGTAACTATACAGGAAGCATTGCGTATAAAGTTGTCTTTATACCGAGGAATGCGCCTAAGATCAGTAAGGCAAAAGTAACACTTCAATACACTAGGACAGAATATGATGGCACGGAAAAGAAACCTTCCGTTAAGGTGGTACTTGACAGAACGGAGATTGATCCATCTCATTATACCGTAACCTATGCGGATAATCAGGAAGTGGGAAAAGCGACGGTGACCATAACCGGTGATGATGTAAATCTATACGGCACGAGGACCCTTACTTTTAACATTACCGGAAAAGTACTTTCCCAGATGGCACAGATCAGTGATCTGGCAAAGAGTGTGGAGTATACCGGCAGTGGTGTTGAGCCTTCGTTTAAGGTGGTATTAAAGAAGGCAGTCGGTGACAAAGCAAAGGGAACGGAACTTGTAAACGGTACGGATTATGAAGTGGTTGCCTATAAAAATAATACAAAACCGGGAACTGCCACCGTGACGGTCAAAGGAAAGGGTCTGTTTACCGGCAATCTGTCAAAGACTTTTAAGATCAGTACGGTAAATCTGACAGCGGATAATACGACCATCACATGCGATCCTACGGCAACGTTTAGCAAAACAGGAGCCATTCCGGCAAATATTGAAGTAAAATATAAAGGAAGTATTCTAGATCCCAAGACCGATTACAGCATCAGTTACAGAAACCACAAAAAAGTCGGCACGGCAACACTGACCGTGACCGGTAAGGGGGCTTATCGGAAGTCGGTATACACGACATACGAAGTTATTAAGGCGTCCTTTGCAGGTGGTACTATCACGGTAACGGCACCGGATGTAAAAGCCGGAACGAAGTATAAAGCATTGCGTGTAACGGTAGCTGACGGAAAAACCAGGCTTTCCACCAGGGAATATACGGTGAGTTATTCCGTAGATGGTATACCTGTCGCAGATCTTAATAAGCAGACAGTTAGTGGAAAAGATGTAATGGTAACGGTAACGCCTAAGTCCGGAAGCAACTATGAATCAGATACTATTGCAACAACGACTCTCCATGTGGGAAGTATCAATATCGCTTCCGTAATCGTGCGTGTACCGTCAAAGACTTATACGGGAAAACCGATCGAGCCAAAACCAAGTAGTATTAAGCTAAAGAATAAGTATCTGACAGAAGGCACGGATTATGAGATCGTAGGTTATACTAACAATGTTTCCCAGGGAAGCGGTGCAACCATGACCATTAAGGGAAAAGGAGAGTATTACGGCACCAAGACCGTCAGATTTACGATTTCAAGAAGGACCGTAAAATGATGCAGCAATATGTAATAGGTAATTTCAGAAAAATTTCCTATCACACAAGAAAAGACAGTGAAGGAATCGCATTCGCAGAAACGTAATAGAAACCAATTATGCAAAAGGGGGATGAAAATACATGAGAAACATGAAACGGCTTATGGCATTTGCTTTGGCAGTAATGATGTTTATGAGCAATACCGTAAGCGTCTCTGCCACCGGTTCTACTGTGCCGGCTTCGATGAGTGGTCAGAACGTGATCACGGGTACAAGTGAACCGGGAGCGGTTGTACCAAGTTCGGTTGAATCCAGCACACCGGAAGAAAGTACACCGGAGGAAAGCACACCGGAAGCAAGCATGCCGGAAGCGAGTACACCGGAGGAAAGCACACCGGAAGAAAGCACACCGGAAGCAAGTACACCGGAAGCAAGCATGCCGGAAGAGAGTACGCCGGAAGAAAGTACACCGGAAGAAAGTACATCTGCAGTGGAAACTACGGAGCCGACCACGGAAGAGGCAACTACGGAGGAAACAACCACGGAAGAGGTTACAACGGAGGAAGCAACCACCGAGGAAATGCCGACGGCGGAGGCTCTTGATGATGTCGCGGCATCCGCAGTTTTGAAAGTAAAGAATGGGGATACGGAAATATTTTATCTTGGTCTTGAAGATGCCGTTGCGAACATTGCGAAAGATTTTAAGAGTGCAAAAGGTTCCTATACGTTTACCTATACAGGAAGTGATACGGTAACGAAAGATATTAGGATCCCTGCTTGTGTGACGGATTTAACACTGAAAAAAGAAGGTACGGGAACGATTGAACTAACCTTAAATGCCACACTGACTACGTCCGGAAAAATATGTTTGGAAGGCGACTGGGCAATGGGAGATTCTGCCATTTTGAAAACAGGTTCCCTGGAAGTAAAGAAAAACGGCAGTCTAAGTGCAAAAGAGATTAATCTGAGCAATGAGGAGTCTTTCGTCTATGGTAAACTTGCTTTAAGAACATTGAAACTGAATAGGGCGCGCATGGCGATCGATGATGCCGGACGTCTTACGTCGGGCAGTATTGAGGTTACTGGTGCTTATACCGAGGATGCAAAGGGCAACTATACCCTTTGCAACCGGAATGAATTATTGGCTAATACAATCAACATGAGTGCCGGAACCTTCTGTAACGAAGGAAAAGCCGAGGTTCGTACGCTTAGTCTTAAGGATATGATCAATCAGCCAAACGCACAATTGATCTGTAATTCTTTTACCAATACGGGAAAACTGACGCTGGAACATGACAGTATTTTTTTGATGAATGGGGAAAGTACCATTCAAAATATAGTACTGGGAAACGTAAATCCTTCGCAAAAAAATGCTGCACTGGGTAAATCTACGGCGGCAATGGTTACCTTAAAGGGTAGTTTTACGGCTGATGGAGAAGAGACTGCACTGCAGGCATTTGTAACGAATCAGTATAAAAATGCCATTGGGACTATTTCCACATCGGCTTCGGCATTCTATACCTTTGAAACGGTTGCATTACTGGAAGATGGACATGATACGGACTATTTAGAAAAGTTAGCAGCAGAGACCATATTGTTTAAAACAACAATCACAAATTTTCCGGTTGACCGGATTCATGTTCTTCCGAATGAGTATTATTCCTACGAAGCTGCCGAAGGAGAAAGCGCGGGATGGAAGAAAAATGCAAATGACTCCTTATACCGGGATGGTGAGTTTTTAAAGATCACGTGCAAGTCCATCCATGTGTATACCCACAATATGGGAAAGGACAGCCCGTTAAAGAGTTTTTCTAACTATAAGGATGCGGTTGCCTATATCAATTTGCTGAATAATACAAGCACGTCCTATGTGATCGAATTTGACAGTAACACGGATGTTAGCGGCAAACTGGATCTTCCGACAATGGCGTCAGAAGTGATTTTGCGCAGCAGTGATGATGAGGATCAGATTATTTTGTCCTACCAGGGGGATATTCCGCTTAAAACGGATACGACTTTTCAGAATATTGCCTTTATGCCCTATAAGGATGTAAAAAATAAGGTCGTACATGAAAGTACGGTGGATGCCAAGGGTAAGAAACTGGTACTGAGCAACGTAGGCGTTTATGCATATGCGCTGGATACATCGGATCCGGACGATCTGGAATTGGGATCTTTTAAAGCCATCAGCGGAAACAATACCACTTCCCTGTATCTGACAGATGGGAGTGATATTTCAGTTTCCACCAAGATCACCAATTTGCATGAAATACATCTGGAAGATCATAGTTGGCTTTATGTAACGGGTGGTGTGACCGGTGCAAACGAACTGTATCTGGTAAATGGAAGCTGGCTGACTGTAGACGGCAATATGTCCATCAATACGGTTTATACGTCTGAAGAATCGACATTATGGACAAATCAAATTGAGGTTCGTGGCGATAAGAATGTATTGGAAATCAAGAACTGTCTGCACATGGATGCTAAAACATACATAGACAGTGTTGGAACGATCAAACTTAAGGATGTGGTGTCAAATTGTGAGAAAAATGCTTTTTCTCCGGAAAAACCGAATTCCATTACCATTACGGGTAGAGTAACCTCGGATGATACGACTACTGTGACCTATGTAGAAGGATCCAAAGTGGATTCTGTTACCGGTTATCGACTTCCCCAATTGGATGATTATGTAGATAGTAATACTGAAAAAGGTTTTAAAACCGATGTGATAACGGCGGAACGCATGAAGAATGCGATTATAATCTACTGTGATCGAAATGTGTCCTTTGTTGATAAACTTGCAAATGCCAAAATGGTATCCCCCACATGGTTTGTTATCAATAATACGGAATGGGATAAGCAATATACTTATATGACCCATAAAGAGGGGGATTATATCTGCGCGGATACAAAAGTAGAAAGTTATATTCGTCTTTCTGTGAAAAATGCGACGGGAACAAAGGAAATCAACCGCTTAGCAACATTGCAGGAGGCCTTTACGGAGATCGACCGTCTTGGTGATACCGGTGCAGAATATGTTATTACGATCGATGCTTCGGGTCAAGAAGCAACTATAGACGGTAATTCATATCGTAAAGCAGTGACTGCACTGAATAAAAATGAAACTGCGCTGGCGGATTTTGCATTTCCAAGCAAGGCAAAGGAAGTGACGATCTGCAAGAGCATTGTTAATCCGGTAGATATTTCTTACAATAAGGATATTAAATTAAACTGTAATGTGGTATTTGATAATGTGGTACTAAAACCCGGGAATAAGGGTAATATTGCCATCGGCGGTTACAGCCTGACGATGCGTAACGCAGGAACTACGGAAGGTAGTGATCCAGTGTTTGGCATTACCGGAAGTGGCACCAATAAGGGATCTCAGTTGATCGTAGAAAGCGATTACCTGGCATTTACCAAGATAGATCAGGTGGATACGGTTTGTTTGCAGGTTCCTGTCGGTGCAACGAAAGGCAGAAAAGTAGTCGTAAACGGGGATGTACGAATCGGCGATCTGTATGCATCGTATAATAATAATACCTTTAGTGCTTCGGGTAAAATGGCGATTGAAAATATTTATGCTCCGGAGGGCTATGGTACAACATATCAACTTACCTTAGAAACGAAACCGAAGTATACGACGAAAAACAGTGAGTATACGAATGTTGAACCGACTTTAACAATATCGGGTGAGATGGCAGGAAAAGTTGCGTTTGCGGTAAAGAAGGCTGATGGCAGTGTATTAACGGAAACGGATACGGCATTAAACACTCTTTTTGGAGAAAAAGGAAAGGGACTTGTGATTGCGAAGGCACCGAATGCCGGCACCGGTGATCTGTATATGCACAAAAATTCAGACAACGACTGGGTAAACGGTCACCTGTACAAACAGTCCGGTAATCTTGTATATAAGAAAACAAAACCGCAGGTGGAATTGACCTATCAGATTGGCGTGAAAGAAAATGATGATCCGATTTATGCAACGGAGCAGTGTGAAAACTACGCGGATGCGATTGCACAGATCAATGTTCTTAAGACAAAGAGGGATTATGAGATTCTGTTTTTGAAGAACGTAACGTCACGTCCGGCAAACGAAACCTCTGTAAATGCTCCGGTTACGTTGACCGCACCCAATGCGGGCTGCGTGGATACGCTGACACTGACAGCAAAGGATAAGAATGGCAATCAGGCGGATGTGTACTTTAAGGGTGATATTACCTTTAATTCCAATATTATTTTAAAAGATATTCACTTCAAACAGGTCATTACGCAGGGGAAAGAGAACCTTACGGTGGATGATGGCAGGGTAAAGAATTATGCAAACCCTGTTAATGTAAAAGTAAACGGCGCCTACACCATGAAAGCGAAGGGAGAGGTTACCTTTAACAATGCCCTGGCATTAAATGGTGTAAACAAGGCAACTTTACTTGTGGATAATAACGGTAAGCTGAAAGCACCTGCGGGTGGTACATCATCTGCGGGAGTGGATATAGAAGGAACGGTTAAAAACTTTACTTTGGTAAAGGTAAACCAGGATGGTACGGGAGTTTCTCCATATTTGCACGTGAAGCCCTATGCAACCGGAAATAAAACAAAACCGGTATACAAGGCGGCAGAATTGAATGTGACGGATCTGACGGTTAAGGCTGGTGAGTTAAGTGTATATGGAAATGCAACGGTTAAGAATAATCTGATTGCGGATGACTGTACGGTTTATGTAGAGGGCAATACAAATGTAAAGGATGTTTCCCTATCCGGTACAGGTAGCACTAAAATCAGTTCATATGGTCAGACCTTTAACATCACCGGTTCGTTAACCTCAAATACAAAGTCTGCAACGATTATGACGGGATTAAATGCCAAGAAGCAGTCCGCCCTCAATATTGCAGGGGATGTCATCCTGACCAAGCCGGAAAATAAGATTAAGATCGAGGTAATGAAACCGAATGACTTTAATACCGGAGAAGAATACCTTGGCGGTACTTATACTAACACTGCCGGTAAAACCGTTACAATCAGCAATAAACTCTTAACGGCTAAGAAAGCGGATATTAATGCCTTTGTAGCAAGTGCAAACTGCCTTGATCCTAACCATAACGCAGCGTACCCGGGAACGGATGAGGCTACTCCCAAGGGGTATATTCTTCGTAAGTCCGGTAGTGATATCAATGTGCATTATGCAAAGGATATAGAAGTGGCTCTTTATAAAATAATAAAAGTTGATGATATCCTTTATAATTACTACACGTCCTTTAATGAAGCAGTGGCTGCGATTGATGCCCTCAATGACAGTAAACAGAGTTATAGAATCAAAGTATTGCAGGATGTGGGAGGAAATGTAAACGGTAAAATCGTATATGAAAAAGTGAACCTGCCAAAGAAAGCAGCTAGTGTGACAATTGATTCGTCAACAAAAAAGGGTATTTACTATAACAATGATCTGACACTGGGATGTGAAACATCCTTCCAATCTATTGGGTTGTATCCGGCAGTTGCTAACGGTAAAGAAAAACTCATTAATGCAAATGGATATAAACTCTTTTTGATTAATATTTTTTCGGAAAAGATTGGCGGTATCAAGGGGAATCAGAAGAGTGTTGTGTCTATTTGGGTTAAGAATGGAGAAAAATTAGAGATAACCGGTAATGTGACGGATCTTAAAGAGTTAAGAGTCAACGAAGATAGGTATAACGACGGAGTTGCCAATCTGATTATTCAGGGCAATTTGAAAGTGGATCAACTGAGACAATGTACCACCTGCGAATTAGAAACGAGGGGTTCCGCCACCATAACGGATTATACGATGGTTAAATCTGAAAAGGACACCGGTGGTAATAAGGCAAAATGGACCTACAAGGATCTGATCATCAATGGTAGTATCACGGCACCTGACGGTGTTACGGCTGCATTTACGAGATCAAATGTAAAACCGGCAGGTAATAGTGGTAAACAGGTAAAACCTGGAGAGGCAAACAGACTCCTTACCGTTAAGAAGGCGGATATCGGTAAGATTACATTTTCTAATACCGGCGCTCATAAGGCTCTTTGGGCAAATGGTGCGGTGTATCTGGTAAATGCCGATGCTGCCTCGAATGCGGTTGCGGTAAATGAAGGCGGTTCCGGTACAAAGAAGTATGCGGATTGTCTTGACCTTGCACAGGCATCTGCCTATGTCAATGCCAGAGCGGACCGGACGGAAAAGTATGAATTTGTTTTACAGAGTGATATTACAGATACCTGTGTAACGGATGGCAATACAGTATCGGAACTGACCCTTCCTGCAAAGGATAGGATGGCATATGTTGTCATAAAATCGTCGGATACCACTCTGAAAAAAATTCTCTTTAAAGGCAATCCGAAGATAAATGGTAGTGTAACATTTAATTCTATCGACCTTTGCAATGAAAAGAATTTCTCCATAAGTTGTGTGGGCAACAGTGACGGTAGCAGTATTCTTACTTTCAACCAGTGTGCAATTGGAGATACGCTTGCCACCGGCAAACTTGTTAACTTCACGGGTGTAAAGAACAGCACACGTGTACAGGTAACGAACACTACACTGGATATGATGGGCGGTATTACCAATGTAGCAAACTTAACTATAAATGGATCAAACGTAAAGACCCGTGCAAAATCCGAGGTTGGTACGGTGAATTTTGACAATCCATCTGTGGAATGGTGTGCACTGGCACTGACCACGATCGGCAGTGTAACCGGAGCGCCTGCAACATTGGGAACGATCCAAAATGCAAAGGGTGTTCCCCAGATGACGATCACGGGTGAAGTAAGCAGTCCGGTTAAAATAAAACTTTATGACTACAATAGTAAGGCGGACACGGCTACGGAATGGTCAACATATACAACTGCCAAAACATATGAGGATACGCCTCTTGTTATCGCGAATAGGGCATCGGCAGACCGGTTTATGGCATACGGTTGCCTGAATACTACCGGAAATGATCTGAAAACCAATATCGTTGCCTATAAGAATACCAATAACTATGTGTACAATGGTGATTGGAGCAAGATGGAGGTTGTTCTGACGGATTACAGCAATTCCACTACTGGTGTTAAGACCTATGCAAAGACCTATGCGGATGCGATTACGATCATCAACAGTATGAACAATCCTAAAGGAGAGTATGAGATTACGCTTCGCGATACGATCGGTAATACAGAGACCAAAGGTGAGGACATAAATAGCACGGTAATTAAGACGGCATTGGACAAGGCAAATGCCGCCTACGGTGCATTTGCACTTCCGCAGGCAGGTAAGGCAAAATCCCTTACGATTAAAAGTGCAAATACGAGTAAACCTGCAATCATCAAGTATACGGGTTCTTTAAAACCGCTTGGCAAACTGGAACTGAACCTTGACAATGTAATCCTGACGGAAGGTAAGGCCAATAGCAACGAGGCGGATGGCTTTAAAGAAACCAATTCCGTAACACTGGAGATCGGGGATGCGAATGTTACGTTGGGAGATAAAGTAAAGACACCGTTTAACCATAAACGTTGTGAAATGATCAGAGAAAGTGTCCCGACAGATGAGTGGGAGTTTTTCCTGATAGATGGTGATGATGATGGTGTTGATGGTGTTAATAAGGTTAAAGGGCTGGAAGAAACATGTGATATTGTATTTAGCAAAATCATCGGCCGCTCCGGAACACTGACTATGCCGGATAATTCTATAACTTTTGTTACCAGTGAGGTGTCACTGGCTCAATTAAAGAGTAAGGAAACTGATTTAAATGTAAAAGGAAATATTAAGATTGATCATATAGTAGGTATGGGTGGAAGTGGAAAGAATATTTCTCTCGCCACACCTTCTGCCATTACATTGGGAGATCTGAAAACGGCACATGTTAAAGTTTATGCAACTTATAATAAAAGTGCCTGGAAAAAGGCAAACACCCGTTTTACGGTAACAGGGGACGCAGATAAGGATTCCAAACTGACTGTTTTTCCTTATTGTTATGGTACGGACGGTAAGGGAGCGTGTCGATTACTGAACGCAGTGGAAGTGAGAGATCTTTTCTGGAACGATATGACCAAGAATCCGGCTGCCTATCAGAAACTTTTAACGGCACCGAAACTGAGTAGTGCCCGGATTGATTTTATGAATGTTCCCGGTGACGAACTATGGACTGCAGTTGGTATTGATAAGTCCGATCTTCATTGTGCAACGTATAATGGCAGCGTGTATCTGACTACGAAAAAACCGACTATAAAGGTTTCCGCAGATGATTCAGGATATCTTAATTACTTCTATTTCTGGGAACAGGCGGTCAAAGCGATTGATCAATTAAATCGCCCGGATGTGGAGTATACTATCGCATTACAAGAGACCATCGGGGATGATGAAGCACCGGTTAAGAATCTGACATTACCGTTAAGGGCTAAGAAGGTTACCATTTCTGCTGAAACAATGAATCAATATGGTATCCTGATGACAGGAACAAGCGTCAACTTAAGGACGGATCTTACACTATTGGTGCCGATTGCAGCAGTTAGGAATTCACGCAATGCTTATTATGATACGGCATATACGATGAATGTCGGTAAAAATGAACTGACGATCGAATCGATGAATAGCAGCCGTGTAGGAAAACATGCTCCACAGTTTAATTTAAACGGTGCTGCAGCAGGAAAAGCAACGATCAAGTTATATGATAACACCACGGATATGTTGACCGAGATCCGCAGTATCGGAACGGTTACATTAGAAAAAAACAGTTCGGGTGGTCAATTGGCAAACTACTCTGTTGCAAACGGTATCACGGGTGTGGGCAATCTGATCCTAAAAGAAGGTGTTACTGTGGAAAGCAGCAGGGACGTAAATGTTAAGAATCTGACAATCAACGGAGAATCTTTTGAAGGTGTGGACCTTCGAGGCAAACTCTTTGCCAAGAACATCACGGTATCCGATACCCTCACCATGGGTAGTGGATATTTAAGAGCGGGCACAAGCAGCATGGGGGATGGCAAGGTAACCCTGAATCAGGTTTCTGTAACGAATTATCAAAATACGATTGAGGCAAAACAGGCCAGAAATGGCAAAAACCAGATTCAGATCACGGGAACTGTAAATGGAGCCGGACCTGAAGCTATCACCATCGGGCTGTATTATCCGAATTCGATCACAAGATATGCGCAGTTGTATGACGGCATGGTACTTTTACAGGCTCCCAAGGCGGCGGATTCCTACTTTGTGCCCTATTATGCGACGCTGAAGGATGTAAATGGCACACCGGATAAGAATGATGATGAGATCGTAAGCCTGAATATGGGCAGGGAACAGGGTGATGTGGTTACGCAACGTGATGCTTATGGAGAGCCTTATAGTTACTCTGAATGGATGCCCACTTATGGAACGGTCAAATCCGGCAATGATATCATATATTGCCGAATTTGCGAGACGGAACGGTTTAGTTATGACGGAAAGGACTATACCGGTATAAAGGAACTGTGTGAAGTAAGTTTATCTATTGAAGGAGCTCATAGTGCAAAGATGAATTTTACCACCTATGAGGATGCCGTAAGAGCCATAGACAGGATGGGATTAAAGGATGCGGACGGAAAATATTTATCCTATGATATTCAACTGTTAAAGGACGTGGAGATTGGCAATGAGAATGGAAATCATAGGTACACTACACTGCCATTCCCATCCAAAGCATCTACCACAAGAATTCGTGGATATGGCATGCATTCAATTACTTTTTCAGGTGATATTACACTGCGATGTGGTGTTGATTTTAATGATGTAGATCTGATACCGGTCAAAACGGTAAAAAATGAAGTGGTATCGGCACAACCGAATCTGGTAATTGGAAATCAATATGCTTCATTGTATGTTCGAATCAGGAATTATGAAGATCCTGGACAACATGGCAGTCTTGGCAAGGTTACGGGGGCTGCGAAAGGACAATTTGTCGTATATGGTGATACATATTTGCAGATAGAGGATTCTATAAGCGGTATGGGTAAAATCTTTATTATTAGTGGATCAATAGCAAATGTACAGGGGAATGTAACAGTAAAAGAACTTCGATTTGAGAATGGATGTCTTAAACTTGGTGGAACCTTGACAACGGATTTAATCTATCAATTGGGGGATACTCCTGCTGTGATTTATCACAATGCAGATAAGCCGATTGTGGTTAAAGGCGCAAACCTGACCTATGTGTACGCATCCGGAAATATCATTAAGGTGCAGGATTCCGTAATCAGATTGTATGAAACCGGAAGTGTTAGTGATTTATCCGCAGAGATTACGGTATACACCAATGATAACGTTCCCATGAACGTGGGTAGTAAGGTTGTAACCGGCAGTTATCTGGATCCGGGCGACTGGGTATTTATGCGTGATTCATCAAATCCGTATACGCATTATAAGAGTGGCAACGCCCTTTACATAGGGAATTAGCACATCGGTTTTTAATAACCGGAACATAGGACTTGTAAAAAGGCAAGGGAACTGCCGTCCGCGAATACATTCGCTCGGGCGGCAGTTTTTGTCTTGTAATGCACTTTTTTACTATAGTAAGAATAATCTTTGCATCCATACATATTGATTTGCCCAAAAACGCAAAGAGAAGAGGATATTTCGTAAGAAAACGTTTGATATGGTGTAGATGATGTAGTAGAATGAAAAAAGAGTTCTGAAAGAAAATTATTTACAGAAACGTAATAGAAAACAATTATGTACAGGGGGTCAAAACAAATGAGAAACATGAAACGATTTATGGCATTTGCTTTGGCAGTAATGATGTTTATGAGCAATACCGTAAGCGTCTCTGCCACCGGTTCTACTGCGCCGGCTTCGATGAGTGGCCAGAACGTGATCACAGGTACAAGCGAACCGGGAGCAGTTGTACCAAGTTCGGTGGAAGAAAGCACACCGGAAGAGAGTACACCGGAAGCAAGCATGCCGGAAGAGAGTACACCGGAAGCAAGTACACCGGAAGTAAGCACGCCGGAAGCAAGCACACCGGAAGAGAGTACATCTGCAGTGGCAACTACGGAGGAAGCAACCACGGAAGAGGCAACTACGGAGGAAGCAACCACGGAAGAGG
>CAYLSH010000039.1:0-17404 GCA_964386235.1 uncultured Lachnospiraceae bacterium
ACTACCTCCAGTAATCCATTATATCTCACAGAGAGGATGCTGGCAACGAAAAATACATCGGTAGGATCACGAAGGGAGAAGAATATGATCGTATTCAAAAACGGAACATTGATCGATCCGTCAGGCGGTTTGTGCGAGAAGATGGATGTGGCGGTCGAAGGAGATAGGATCAGTAAGATCGCTAAAGACATTTCTATAGAAGGAACGGGTACAACAGTGTATGACTGCTCCGGGAAGTATATTGGGCCCGGACTTGTGGATGTCCACGTGCATTTCAGGGATCCCGGTTTTACTTATAAGGAAGACATAGAAAGCGGCAGCCGGGCGGCAATTCGGGGCGGATTTACCAGTGTAGTCCTTATGGCAAATACAAAACCCACGGTGGATCAGGAAGAAACGATCCGATATGTGCTGGATAAGGGCAGCAAAACCGGAATTCGCGTATATACCTGTGCCAATATTACCAAAGAAATGAAGGGAAAAACCTTAACGGATTTTGAAACACTTCTAAAAGCAGGTGCAGTGGGATTTACGGATGACGGTGTACCGCTATTAGATGAAGAATTGGTCAGAAACGCCATGCAAAACGCTGTAAAATACGATACGGTTTTGAGTTTCCATGAAGAAGATCCCACATACATTACGAATAATGGGATTAACAGAGGAAAAGCCAGTGAGCATTTTGGTATCGGTGGTTCTGACAGACGGGCGGAGATCAGTATGGTAGAGCGTGATCTTGCGCTGGCATTGGAAACGGGAGCAAAAGTAAACTTCCAGCATCTGAGTACGAAGGAAGCCGTCAGCATGATCCGGGAAGCCAAAAAGCGTCCGGAAGGAAAAAATATACATGCGGAAGCGACTCCCCATCATATGGCACTTACCGAAATGGATGCCATAGCACATGGCACTTTGGGGAAAATGAATCCTCCGCTTCGGACAGAAGAAGACAGACAGGCGATTTTGGAAGGCATTTTGGATGGTACAATTGATCTGATTGCGACGGATCATGCGCCACATGCAAAAGAAGAAAAAGAAAAGCCGTTAACAGAAGCGCCAAGTGGTATCCTTGGTTTGGAAACAGCATTCGCAATTGCCAATAATGAGTTAATTAAGGGTAAAAACATGGACTATTTGCAATTATTTTGCAAGATGAGCCGTAATCCGGCGGAACTATACGGAATTAATGCAGGAAAAGTTGCAGAAGATCAACCGGCAGATTTGGTCGTTTTTGACCCGGATCGGGAGTGGAAAATCGAAAAATTTGCATCAAAATCGCAAAATTCACCGTTCAAAAATCAAAAATTGATCGGAAAAATAGAATTGACCATGTGTAACGGGCAAATTTTGATGGATGAACTGAATAGATAAATATGAAAAAAGAAAGGAAATTAAATCTAAAATGAAGAAAAAATGCGTTGGAGTAATTCTCTCTTCACAGGAACTGGCAATGGATGTTTTTGAACTCTGGATCGAAACAGAAATTGCGGCAGATGCAAAACCGGGACAGTTTGTCGGGGTATTTACCGGAAAGGATTCCACCCTTTTGCCGAGACCGATCAGCATTTGCGAAGTTAATAAAGAAAAAACAGCACTTCGTATTGTATATCGCGTGGTGGGAAAAGGAACGACGGAGTTTTCTCATTATAAAACGGGCAGACGCATCTGGCTTCTGGGTGTACTGGGAAACGGATATCCGCTTAATGAAGCCAAAGGAAAACATGCATTATTATTGGGTGGAGGGATCGGAATTCCTCCGCTTGTGGAACTGGCAAAGCAGTTAAGGGAAAACGAGCCATTATCTCAGATCTCCGTGGCCGTGGGATACCGGAATCAGGATCTGTTTTTAACAGAAGAATTGTCCCGGTATGCGGATGTGTATGTGGCAACGGAAGACGGCAGTGTAGGAACAAAAGGCAATGTCATGGATGCGATTGATGAAAAAAATATTCAACCGGATATTATCTATGCCTGCGGGCCGATGCCGATGTTAAGGGCGATCAAGGCGTATGCAGAGCAGAAGGACATTCCGGCATATATTTCTTTGGAAGAAAGAATGGCATGCGGTGTGGGTGCCTGCCTTGGATGTGTATGCAAGACAACGCATAAAGACCATCATTCACATGTTCATAATGCAAGAATCTGTACGGACGGTCCGGTATTTGAAGCAAAGGAGGTAGAGATCTGATGGCAAATTTAGGAATTGAAATTGCAGGTGTATCGTTTAAAAATCCGGTTATGACAGCCTCCGGGACATTTGGATCCGGTATGGAATACGGAGAATTTGTAGATCTGAATAAACTGGGTGCCGTGGTAACCAAGGGGGTTGCCAATGTACCGTGGCCGGGCAATCCAACGCCCCGTGTGACGGAAGTATATGGCGGTATGTTAAATGCCATTGGATTGCAGAATCCGGGAATTGACGTGTTTTTAGAAAGAGATCTTCCATTTTTAAAGCAGTATGATACCAAAGTAATCGTTAACGTATGTGGAAAATCTGTATCGGATTATCTGGAAGTGGTGGAAAGATTATCAGATGCGGAGATTGACATGATGGAGATCAACATTTCCTGCCCAAATGTAAAAGAAGGTGCCATTGCATTCGGCCAGAAGGCAGAGTCCGTTTATGATATTACCAGACAGATCAAGGAAAAAGCAAAACAGCCCGTTATCATGAAACTGAGCCCGAATGTGACCGATATCACGGAGATGGCAAAAGCAGCGGAAGCAGCGGGAGCCGACGCTTTGTCCATGATCAACACGATCACGGGTATGAAGATTGATATTGAGAGAAGAAAGTTTGCACTTGCCAACAAGACCGGCGGTATGTCCGGTCCTGCAATCAAACCGGTGGCAGTACGCATGGTCTATCAGTGTGCTAATGCGGTTTCCATCCCGATCATTGGTATGGGTGGAATTGCAAATGCGGAAGATGCGATTGAATTTTTGATGGCTGGAGCAACTGCGGTTGCAGCAGGAGCCATGAATTTTGTAAATCCATACCTGACAGAAGAACTGGCATCCGGAATAGAGAACTTTTTAGACAGACATAAAATTGCGGATGTAAACGAAATCATTGGCTGCGTGAAATAAAGAGTCATATCCGTTCATTTTTCCTCATATAAATGGTTAGGGCTTACCATTTAAGGAGGATTATCGTGGAACTGGTCAAAAAAAACATCCATATGGAGCAACGGATTACCTGGGCATCGGTACAGATCAGTCTGGAAGATGATCAGAATATTTCGGATCAGAAACCGGATGCATATAAGATTATCTGTAAGGATTCCTGTGTAAAAGTAGAGGAAACCAAGCCGGTGGAAGAAGCAGTCTGGGTCAAGGGGACATTACTCTATAAGGTACTGTATCTTACGGATGAAAAAGATAGACAATTATGCAGTCTGGAGGGAACAATTCCGTTTGAGGAAAAGATCTATACTAAAAAGAATGTATCCGGGGAATCGCTTCGTGTGCTTATAAGAGTGGAAGATCTGAGTATACGCCTGATCAATTCGCGTAAAATGAACATCCGAAGTGTTTTGGATGTGACAATTACGCAGGATCTTTTGTGTGACGAGGAAGTGGTTACGGATGTGGAAGAACCACAGACCTGTGAAATATTGAAAAAATCAATGGATGTGACGACCATTGTTCTGGATACTAGGGATATTTACCGTATTAAGGAGGAATGGGAAATACCGGATGGCATGCCGAATATCTATTCTCTGATCTGGAATGAGATCCGGATAGAAGGGCTTAATTTTGTGGCAATGGACGGTAAGATTGCCATTTCCGGTGAAATAAGCGCCTTCTTCCTATATGATGGAGAAGAGGAAGCGACAAAAACGCGATGCTTTGAGATCCATCGCCCGTTCAGCGGAATTTTGGATATACCGGAATGCCGTGAAAATATGCAGTTGCGGATGGAACATGAGATGATCTGCCCGAACGTGGAAGTAAAACAGGATTATGATGGGGAAGAACGCCTGATTGATCTGGATGTGGAACTGAAACTGTATATAAAACTCTATCAGAATGTTACCTTTGACGTTGTGGCGGATGCGTATGGAATACGCGAAAAGATGAATCCGGTCATGAAAAAAACACATTGCGAAAAGATCATACGAAAAGAATGCGGTAAGATTAAGATCAGCGATATGTGGGAAAATGTACAGGAAGACGGACCGGATCCGGAGATTATGCATGTAAATGTATATTTTCTGGAAGAAGAAACCACGGCAAAAACCAATGAAGTGGAATTGTCAGGTGTGATTCGTGCGGATATATTATGCAGCGTAGAGGATGAAAACGAGCAATATCGCTGCATCAGCATGGATATTCCTTATACGCATACCATTGGCATCAGTGGCGTTACAGAAGCCGATCCCGTGTGTTGCGTGATCGGTATGGAACAGGCAGGAGCCGTAATACAGGGCGATGCCATAGAGGTTAGGGCAATCCTTACCTATCAACTGCTGGTATATCAGTCGGTGGAAGACACCCTTCTTGCGGATATGGAAAAAGCAGAAAACGAAACGGAATGCGAAGTACTACCGGTAATGTCCGTGTATTTTGCAAAAGAAAACGAAAACATCTGGGAAGTTGGGAAAAAATACCGGGTTGCGCTTGCTGATGTCAGAAATCTGAATGACCTGAGCGGGGATATTATGCAGGAAGGGCAGAAGATTCTGATCGCCAAAGAAACTATATAAGGAAAGAAATAAAAAAGGGTGGTCATTGACCACCCTTAATCTGTCTGTATGATGTTTTATACTTCGCCACTAACTTCTGCAGTATTGTTGGCTTCCTGACTCCATGCGTCGAATTTATCCATTACTGCCTGATAAGTACGCTGTGAAATGTCGGGTAACTCGCCGCCCCATGTTTTGGTAGCCTGTTTGAAGCCTTTTTCAAATGCTGCACGCATCTCTTCAATCTTATCCGGATCGCCGCCCGTAAGAGCCTTGGCAAAATCAAGAATACGATCGGAAGTAGCGGTTACACCCCAGTAACCGTCTTCGGCGATATCTGCCTGTGCCTGTGCCTTGGTAGCGGCATCTACGGTAAATTCGCCTTTGCGTAAGAAATTCCACATATCATCAGCTGTTCCGATGGCATTGCCCTGCCCTGAGATCAATTTCTCAACGAGACTGCGTAACTGTTCGGTACGTGCTTCGGCATCAGCTTTTAATCTGTTGATCAGTTCGGTGTTGGGTGTGTATTTTTTGGGTACCTTTGTTGCTGCTGCGTCCTTTGCGGCATTGGAAGGCTCATATACTACACCGTTGTCGGCTGCGCTTGCAGCGGTAGTTGTACTTGTTTCTGTTGAAGCAACGGTAGATTCCGTACTCTGTGCAGGTGCTGTCGTGCTGTAAGCAGAAACGTTGTTTGTAATTCCATTTACATTCATACCATTTACCTCCTTGTATGGACAATCATTTCTATCATAAGTATCGGCAATTCTTTGGGGAAAGTTTATAGGCAGGATTGCATTTTTTTGTATTCTTGTATATAATTAAAAACAATTTATGTATACAGTATGCAATCTGGAGGAAAAAACGTGGATGCAATTGAAATAAAGGCAATGGCAAAGGTAAATCTGGGGCTGGATGTGATCGGCAGAAGAGCAAATGGTTATCATGATGTGAAAATGATTATGCAGACCGTGGACTTATACGATACGCTTACCCTGACTAAGATCGACGAAGGAATCCGCATTACTTCCAATACAGGAGAACTGCCATTGAACGAGGATAATCTGATCTACAAGGCGGCAAAGCAGCTGATGGAATATACGGGCAAAACACTGGGCGTGTCCATTTACCTAAAAAAGCAGATTCCGATTGCGGCAGGCATGGCAGGAGGAAGCACAGATGCCGCAGCCACTCTTCTCGGATTGAACGAATTATATAATCTTAATTTAACAAAAGAGGTGCTTGCGCAGGTGGGTGTAAAAATCGGAGCGGATGTACCATATTGCATATACGGTGGCACCTGCCTTTCGGAAGGAATTGGAGAGGTATTGACAAAACTACCCGATGCACCGGACTGTTATCTGGTGATTGCGAAACCGCCGATCAGTGTTTCAACCAAATACGTATATGAGAATCTACATATAGAAAATGTCACAAAACACCCGGATATTGACGGGATGATATGCGCGATCCGGGAGGGAAATCCGGATGGTGTTATAAGCAGGATGGAAAATGTGTTGGAACATGTTACGATCAAACGATATCCTCAGATTGCTTCGATTAAGGAGATACTACTTGAAAACGGAGCACGAGGAGCTTTGATGAGTGGCAGCGGTCCTACCGTATTTGGTATTTTTGAAACGGAAAATGAAGCAAAACACGCGTTATTTAATGTACAAAAAACAGGTATGATAAAGGAAGGATTTGTTACAACGTTTGCAAAAGAGACAGGTATTCTGAAAAGGTAGGAGGAATTTGAATGGGAGAGTTTAGGGCGACTTTTATGAATGAATTTTTACCGTTACGCGATGTGGTATTTCGCACACTCCGTCAGGCGATTCTGACAGGCGACATGAAGCCGGGAGAACGTCTGTTAGAGATTCAGCTTGCTAACAAACTGGGTGTAAGCCGTACACCGATCCGGGAAGCGATCCGTATGTTGGAATTGGAAGGCCTGGTGGTAATGGTACCCAGAAGGGGAGCGCAGGTGGCACAGATTACGGAAAAGAGTATGTCCGATGTACTGGAAGTAAGGTGCGCACTGGATGAACTGGCAGTGGAACTGGCGTGCGCGCGTATCACGGAAGAAGAAAAAGAAGAATTGCGTGAGGCATGCGATGCATTTGAAAAGGCAACACAGACCGGTGAGGTCCATGTAATTGCCAAGGCGGATGTGGACTTCCACGATATTATTTTTAAGGTGGCAGGCAATCCCAGGCTTACACAGATGGTAAATAATCTGGCAGAGCAGATGTATCGTTACCGCTTTGAATATATTAAGGATGAATCCCAGCATCAGATGCTTGTAAAAGAACATCGCAGAATATGCGAAAGTATCAGTAAAGGAGATGTGAAGGCGTCAAAAACAGCAATTAAGGAACACATCGAAAATCAGGAAAAATCCATTATCAGACAGATCAGACTGGATAAAAAATAAATTTAAAATTAATAAAACACGTTTACGATCCGATCAAACGGACCATACTGATAAAAACAGGAAAGTATGGTGTAAACAATATGAATAAATTCAGAATTTCTGCATTTGTGGCAGGTATATGCGCTTCTATTTTCGGTATACTCTATCCGGAATATGTGTTATTGCCGGGAGTATATGAATATATTACGGTAAGTGATGAACGGGATGGCCTTATGCCACAGGATAATGCAAATGAAATACCGGCAAAAATACTCTGGGCAGAACCCGAACAGATAAGGATATCTTCTTATTTGCTGGAGAGATGGTCCGCCGGATAGTTTGATGGAATGGGGTTATTATGGAAAAACAGGAATTGAATCAGAACGGACAGGGAATAACGGATCAGAATGCTCCTATCGGCGTGTTTGATTCCGGCGTGGGAGGTCTGACGGTTGCCAGAGAGATTATGCGTCAGATCCCGAATGAGAGAATGATATATTTTGGGGATACGGCAAGGGTTCCTTACGGAAGCAAATCCAAGGAAACGGTTACCAAGTATGCAAAACAGATTGTACGTTTTTTAAAAGAACAAAAAGTAAAAGCCATTGTTGTGGCTTGTAATACAGCCAGCGCCTATGCACTGGAAGAAATTGAACAGGAACTGGATATTCCCATCATCGGGGTGGTAAAACCGGGTGCACTTGTGGCTGCGCAGACAACCAAAAATGATAAAGTAGGTGTTATTGCAACCGCAGGAACGATCCAGAGCCGGATTTATACCGAGTACATAAAGGGAATCCGTGAGGATATTCAGGTAATTGGGAAGGCATGTCCTCTCTTTGTCCCTCTTGTAGAAGAGGGATTGCTGGAAGATCCGGTTACGGACGAGATTGCTTCGCGTTATCTGAATGAATTAAAAGATATCGGGATTGATACTTTGATACTGGGATGCACGCATTATCCGCTGATCCGCTCGACTGTGGGACGCATCATGGGAGAAGGAGTGACCCTGGTCAATCCAGCCTATGAAACAGCCAGGGAATTAAAAGAATTGTTAAGCAAAGAAGGTCTTTTAAATCCGTCCACGAATCGTCTGGGAACCAATCAGTACCAGTTCTTTGTATCGGATGGAGCAGATAAATTTAAAACATTTGCTAATTCTATTTTTAAATATGGCATATTGTCCGCACAGGAGATACATATAGAGGATTATTAAGTGTAACATGGAGGAAAATATGACAAAAGAAGTATTGATTGCTATAAGAGGAATGCAGTTTGAAGGGGCTACGGACCCGGAATCGATAGAAGTAATCCAGAAAGGACAGTATTATCAGCGTAACGGATCCCATTATCTGGTATACGAAGAACCGGTGGAAGAAACGGGTGACAAAATTTTAAACCGGATCAAATTCAAAAACGGAGAAGTTCAGGTAACCAAAAAAGGAGCGGTAAATACCATGCTTTCTTTTAAGGAAAATGAAAAAAACATGACAAATTACGAAACTCCTTTTGGAAATCTGATCATGGGCATCAACACACAGAAGATCAACCTTAAAATGAACGAAAGTCAACTGGAAGTCCTTGTGGATTATGCACTTGATATAAATTATGAATATGTTGCGGACTGTAAGATCAATATTATCGCAACCTCATTGAAACAATAAACTAATTATTTTACAGGTTTTGCACCGGCTTTTTCCTGTGCCTGTTCTAAGGCACGTTTGAAGAAGCCTTTCTTTTTCTGCTCTTTTACGATCGGTTTACCATGCAGACCCTTAACATCTACAATATAGATGCCGCTTACGGAAGCTTTTACTTCTTTTTTAACAGGAACCATGTCATAGATCTTTTCATCACATACCAGTGACATGATCTGCGGACCGATTTTTGCTTTTACAATGGGAAGTTTCGCGCCGCGCATAAGGCGGGGAGTCTGTGCAAGAACTGCCTGGGGCAGACCGGAATCTTTGATTTTCATACGTTTTTTATCAATGATTAACATGGATACCGTCTGCTTTGCAGCATCAATCTGCTCCTGCTGTTCAGCCTGTCTTTTCTGTGCTTTTTTTCCTAAGAAATATAAAACAATAACGCCAATGATTAAAATGGCCAGTATTACCAATAATACAATCGTACCTGTGCTCATGTATGATTCTCCTTTCATAATAGTAACATTGTGATTCTATCATTTTTTTAAAACTTACGCAATAAAAATAATGCGAAACAACAATCCGGCAAAATAACACATGCCGTAAATGTGAAAATATTATGAAATCACAAAATGCTCTTTATGGAAGGGGGAAAATGTGGTATAAATTTATAGTATGTACAATGAAAAATGAAAGGTTTGGTTAGTAAAAATGAAACGAGTATTATCAATAGCACTTGCCGGCGTTTTAACCATGAGTGTGTTAGCCGGATGCGGAGATAACGCAGATAGTGCAGATGCAAAGAATTTAAGCAGGATTGATCTGGAAAAGTATGTTACAGGTGTAAGCGATTATAAGGGAATGCAGCTTACCGGAGTACTCGAAGAGATTTCCGATGAGGATGTGGAGTACTATGTGGACTATATGTTGGAACAAAGTAAGGAACAGAGTCCGGTAACCGGCCGTGCCGTACAGGACGGGGATGTGGTAAATATTGATTTTGAAGGCAAGAAAGACGGTGTGGCATTTGACGGCGGTACCGCAGAGGGATATGACCTTGAGATCGGATCCGGATCCTTTATTGCAGGCTTTGAAGAGGGATTGATCGGATGCAACATTGGAGATACGGTTGATCTTGATCTGACATTCCCGGAGGAATATCACAGTGAGGAACTTGCCGGACAGCCCGTTGTATTTACGGTTACGATCAATTCGATCAGTGAACTGGTACGACCGGAATTAAATGATGAATATGTACAGAGCCTGGGAATGGACTACTGTCAGAATGTGGATGAGTTCTACGATGCGGTAAGAATTTCCCTGGAGGACAGTGCCGAAGCTGCTTATAAAAATGAATTGCAGACGCAGATTTCACAGAAATTAATGGAGATCTGCCAGTTTTCCGATGATGTGCCGGAAGGTCTTTTTACCTACTACAGGGAGCAGATTCAGTCCAACTTTGAGAATCAGGCGACTTCCCAGGGCATGGAACTGATGGATTTTGTGACACAGTACTATGGCATGACCGAGGAACAGTTCAATACAGAAGTGGACAACGGAGCAGCCAATTCTGCAAGACAGGCAATGGCATGCGCTTTGATCGCTCAAAAAGAGGGGATCGAAGTAACCGATGAGGAATTGAACGAAAAAGTAGAAGAAAACTATGCAAATTTTGGATACGAATCCGTAGAAGCCTATATGAAGGATGGCAATCCGGAGGATTACAGGGATTATCTCCTTACTACCAAAGTGTTAGACTTTTTGATGGAGAATGCAGTGGTGACGGCTGAAGCCGACACGACGGTAGAAGAAACCGTTGCAGCAGAAACAGAAGCGGAAACGACTGAAAAATAAGCACGTGATAAAAATACAGATATGACGAAGGGGGAAGAATGAAAAAAAAGATATTTCTTTTTATGCTTAGTTTTATAATGCTTTTTACCTGCCCCCTTACGGCATATGCGACAACGATCTCGGATCTGAAAGAACAGAAAGCGGCAAATGAGCAAAAACTAAACGAAGTGAATAAGACATTGTCCGCCCTGAATGAAGAATCCAAGGGTATTACGGAAGAGATAGAAGTATTGGACGATCAGCTGGTGGAAGTGATTGCCAGTGTCAGTCTTCTTGAAGATGAGATTGCCAAGGTGGAAGCGGATATTGAAACGACCAAGGCAGAACTACAAGAGGCAATCGAGCAGGAACAGACGCAGTACGATGCCATGAAAAAACGGATCCAGTTTATGTATGAAAAGGGAGAGTCCTCCTATGTAACACTTTTGCTCGGAGCCGGAAGCATTTCGGATGTGGTAAACCGGACGGAATATATCGAGAAATTGTATGAGTATGACGATACTTTGCTGACAGAATATATTGCGGCAAAAGAAGCGGTGGAAGCCAAAAAACAGGAACTGGAAGAACAACAGTCCGAACTGGAGACCAATAAGGCAGAACTGGAAGAAGAAAGAACCGCACTGAATACCATGTTGGAAGAAAAGAAGGCGGAGCAGGAAGACTACGAGACTAAGATTGCGAAGGCAAAGCAGGAAGCGGCTGCCTACAAAGCAAAGATCAAGCAGCAGAACAGCCAGATCAAGAAACTGGAAGCAGAAGAAGCCAAAAAAGCAGCGGCACTGGCAGCACAGAAGAATCAGGGCAGTAACAAAGGCGGAAGTTTTGATTCGGCATCGGTGATTGCAAACGCAAGCGGAAGCGGATCGGGCAAGGATATTGCCAATTATGCCTGCAAATTTGTAGGAAACCCTTATGTGGCGGGCGGAACGAGCCTGACAAACGGAGCGGACTGCTCGGGCTTTACCATGGCGGTGTACCAGGCATTCGGCTATAGCATTCCGAGAACTTCAACGGCACAAAGAAGTGCCGGGCGGGGCGTAACGTATGCAGAAGCACAGCCGGGCGATATTATCTGTTATGCGGGACATGTGGCGATCTACCTTGGTGGCGGCAGAATCGTACATGCGAGTACACCGGCAACGGGAATTAAGTATGGAACGGCTACTTACCGCGAGATCTTAGCGGTGAGAAGAATTGTAAATTAGATAAGAGAATAAAAAGAAGAGGCGGTTAATGCCTCTTCTTTTTGCTATGTGTGAAAAACTCTTTCCAGATAGTGGGAACAAATAATAACAACATGGGGAAGAGTTCCAAACGTCCTGCCAGCATATCAAACATAAGAACATATTTGGAAAGTGCCGTAAAGTGTCCAAAATTCTGTGCGGGTCCTACTAATTCCAGACCCGGACCGATATTATTCAGGGTAGCGGCGACTGCCGTAAAGTTTGTTACCAGATCCTTTTCCTCCCAGGAGATGATAAAAAGGGAAATGGAAAAGATAACAATAAAGGTAATGAAGTAAACGTTTGTGGCACGGATGATCTCATGTTCAATCGGTTTCCCATCCATTTTAATCTTTTTAATGCTTCTGGGATGAATATAACTGCTGATTTCTTTGCCTATAGTTTTAAATACGGTAATAAAGCGGGATACTTTGATGCCACCGCCCGTACTGCCGGCACAGGCGCCGATAAACATCAAAAATACCAAAATGGTTTTGCTTACTCCCGTCCATTCATTAAAATCAGCGGTTGAATAACCGGTTGTGGTAATGATGGATCCGACCTGAAACAGGGCGTGTCTAAGCGCATCCGCAGCATTCATGGATGTCTGAACCAGTTCGGAAAAGATGATACCGGCAGCAACCAGTATGATGCCAAGGTAGGCACGAACCTCTTCCATGGAAAAGGCTTTTTTAAACTGCCTGAATGCGATCAGATAGTATGCATTAAAGTTGATTCCGGATACAATCATAAAGATCGTAATGATCCACTGGACATAGGGCGAATACTCTGCACAACTGCTGTTTTTGATTCCGAAACCACCGGTTCCGACAGAGCCGAAGGTAAGGGTAAGGGAGTCAAACAAAGACATCCCGCCAATTAACAGCAATATAATCTCGACAATTGTTAAACCCATGTAAATCAGGTATAACAGGCGTGCGGTCTGTCTCATCTTCGGAACCAGCTTGCCGACGGAAGGACCTGGGCTTTCTGCTTTCATCAGATGGATATTGGAGCCCCCGCTTAACGGGACGATTGCCATTAAGAATACCAGAACTCCCATACCGCCAATCCAGTGTGTAAAACTTCTCCAGAATATGGAAGTATATGATAAGGCTTCCACATCTAAGAGAATGCTGGCACCGGTAGTGGTAAAGCCGGAAATCGTTTCAAAAAGGGCATCGGTAAAAGAGGGGATCTCTCCTGTCAGAACAAAGGGGAGGGCTCCTACGATACTCAGAAGGATCCAGCTAAGGGAAGTAATGATACAGCCTTCTTTTAAATAAAAGACCTGATTTTGCGGCTTTTTCACTGTAAGAAGGATGCCCGGTATGCCACTGATTAGTGCCACAAGTAAAAAGGAAAGTCCTTCTTTTTCCTGGTAAAATATAGAAACAACAAAGGGAAACAGCATAAGGGCTGCTTCAATTTTGAGAACGCTTCCTAAAATATAGCGTATAATTGCACGGTTCATAATAATCTTCTAAAGTCTCCTTTTATTCTGCTAATATATCCTGAATATCATTAAAACCGGTATGCGTGGTTACGATCATCACGGTGTCACCCGGCATGATGCAGTCCAAACCATTAGGAATGATGATATCTCCGTTACGGTTGATAAAGGAAACAAGCAGATTTTGTTTTAGGGAGAGATCTTTAAACGGTATGTTGGTCACGTCGGATTCCCCGTCCACACGGAATTCGATCGCTTCTACCTGATGATCAAACATATGGTATAAGGTCTCAATATTGCTGTCCATGGAGTCCTTCTTTGCCCTTACATAAGCAATAATGGCTTCGGATGTAATATATTTGGGATAAACAACACTGTCAAGATCCAGGTTCGCAATTACATTTTTAAAATTGATTCGGTTGATCTTGGTGATAACCTTTGCATTGGAAACCTGTCTTGCATGGAGTGTAAGAAGAATGTTTTCTTCGTCAATTCCGGTAAGAGGTACAAAGGATTCTACATATTCGATGCCCTCTTCGCGCAACAGATCTTCGTCCGTACCGTCCCCATTGATGATAACGGCTTTGGGAAGGAGTACACTTAATTCTTCGCAACGTGCTTTGTCCACCTCAATGATCTTTACGGCGATTCCCATATGTAATAAACGCTGAGCCAGATAATAAGCGGCTTTACCGCCACCGATGATCATGCAGTTTTTGACTTTGTTCGTTTTAAAACCGATATTTTCCAAAAATGATTTTACATTTTTGCGCGAGGATACGAAGGAAATGATATCACCGGCAACCATTGTAAAATTACCGGATGGAATGGTGACTTTGCCCTCCCGCTCAATGGCACAGATCAAAACCTTGGTTTTTACCTGCTGGCTGAGGTTGGCAATGGTCATGCCGTCTAAGAGATTGCCTTCCGGAATCTTAAACTTAATTAATTCTGCCTGCCCGTGTGCAAAGGCATTTACTTCCAGCGCTGACGGTAAATATAGGATCCGTGCGGCTTCCCTGGAGGCTTCGTATTCGGGATTGATAACCATGGCAAGCCCTAATTTGTCTCGAAGATAACTGATCTCTTTATTATATTCGGGATTGCGGACTCTTGCGATGGCAGCACAGTCGCCGACTCGCTTCGCAACCGTACAGCACAAAAGATTTAATTCATCGGATTCGGTTACGGCAATGATCAGATCCGTATCTTCGATTCCGGCTTCTTTTTGTACACTGTAACTGGCACCGTTTCCCACGATGCCCATAACATCATGCATATTGCTCAATGTCTGAATTTTTTCGGCGTTTTTATCAATGATTGTGATATCATGGCCTTCCTGAGCGAGCTGTTCGACCAGAGTCGTGCCGACTTTTCCGCATCCTACGATGATTATTTTCAAACCCTCCGGTGCGGCATTATTTTTCTTTGACATGATAAATTACCTCCATCGCCAACACTATATCACTTTATCTGAAAAAAAGCACTATAATGTTTCGGGGAAACGCTAAAGAAATTCTTGGAATCCTGAGGTATATCCTCAGTACGCCCCTCATACAATGTAAAAAAGTATTCTGAGGGGACTCCTTTGAAAGAATATATCGAAGAAAGAGCAATCGATATTGCCAATTATATTATTGAAAATAACTCGACCGTAAGACAGACGGCAAAACAGTTCGGCATTTCCAAGTCGACGGTACATGTGGTAGTAACAATGTAGAACGGTTTGGAAAAAGAATGATCTGGACGATAAAATAAGAAATGAAAAAGTGTAGTTCCCTTTTGCGATAATGGTATTTTGGGGGGGGGGAACACGGAATAATATATAGAGGCAATGGGGTAAAAAGAAACGGCAACGGTTGGCTGCCGGAGATATGTTTAAAAATGCGACAAGAGGTTAAGCAGACCTTTATGCCGCATTTTATTTTTGTTTCATGGCTTTAATTAAATTTAAGAGAGCATCCACTTCTTCTTGAGAAAGACCGGATAAATCTATTTCATTTCTATGTTCTAATCCTAATAAATAGTCTGTGCTTACACTGTATATTTTGGCGACATGAATAAGGATGTCATAAGAAGGAAGACGTAAGCCTGTTTCATAAGCGCTGATAACAGATTTGGTAAGACCTAATTTCTGAGCAAGCTGTGCCTGTGTCATGTTTTCTCTTAAACGTAAGGTTTTCAGTGCGTTTCCAAAGTCAACCATATCAAAACCTCCTTTTGCCTATGATACTACATAAGATGTTTTTAGCGGGTGGATTAAGTATTGAGTTAGTTGACTTTTGGAGGTTGGAGATTTATAATAACATCTGTATAAACAAAAAAATTTTAACGTGTCAACAAATTACTATGTGGAGGAGGGAGAAAGAACATGGATTTTTTGAAGAAAAACATGCAGCCGTTGGAAACTGAAAATGTAAAAGAAGTTAATGACAGTAAAATAACCAAAGCTGTGGATAAGATTTACCATATTGACTGTAGCCACTGCTGATGGATGCAAAAATAAGTGATTTGTGGCATATATCACACAATAAAAATACGAGTAGAAAAGAGGTATTGTTATGGACAAAATGATGAGAAGAATATTTCCTTTCCTTATGACTTTGGTATTAGTACTGCAAAGCTTCTTCTTAGCAGATATCAACGCATATGCAAAGGTAAAGGATATATCCAATTGTGTTGTAAAGGTTGTTGTATATATTGAAGGAGGTGACTACTATTGTTATAACGATGGCTGGGTATCTATGGAGCCTTATGGTTACTCCTTTGGTGATGCAAATGGAAACGGTTGGTGGACGTCAGGTTCTGGTTTCTTTGTGGGAAAACCCGGTGAGAATCCTTCCAATCTTATTACGAATGATCATGTTATTGATGATTTTCTAACTTATGATGAGAAAGATCATAATTATCTGGATACGGGTTATACATACGATGATGCAGGAAAATTTCCAATTTATCTTTTATTTGATACGATTGAGTTAAGAGTATATTACAGCGGGGATGATTATGATGTGGCTTATGTAAAGGATCATGGCGAGAGCAATAAAGTTGATTTGGCATTACTTAGAATTAAGACACCGACATCAAAAAGACAGGCAGCTCCGTTGATGCTGCCGGATGATGAAAAGCTTAGAGGTGAGATTGTCTTTGCTTATGGATTTCCCGGTGCGTCAGATAATTACTTCAGTAGTGGCACGGATACCTATGAGCAGCCTACAATGACCAGTGGTGTGTATAATCAGATCGTGAATGATAATAAGGGTATAGAAAGAATAAGCTCGGATGCAAAAACAAATCATGGTAATTCCGGCGGTCCCTTATGTACTGAGGATGGTTATGTGATTGGCGTAAATACGAATGGTTATCAGACAGACAGCAGTGATATGAGATATTATGCAGTCAGCACTTTACATGTAATTGAGATGCTTGATAAGAATGATGTTGAATATGTTGCCAATGGAACTTCGTCAGTGGGAACATGGATAGGTATTCTTGGTGCAATTGTTATCCTTGTAGTTGTTATTGTACTATTGTTAATTATAAAAAATAAAAAATCAAAAAACAAAAAACAAGCTTCGATGATGCCGGTTGCCAGTGAAAGAGAAACGTTGATATCAAATGAAAATGCGCCGGCAGACAAGCAGAGCTTTTGTGCTGGATGCGGAAAACCATTGAGTCGGGGAGTTCAGTTTTGCCCCGAATGCGGAACCCAAAATGATCAATAATGTAATCACTTTTCCCGCCACCTATATAGGTGGCGGGAATTCTTTTTGTCAGTCTGCCGGAAACGCTGGACTGTATTTTTGATGTACTCTTTCTTTTTGTAAAACTGCTTCTTTTATGGCACGTTCTACCTTTCCGGTATTTGTGAAATCACAAGAACAGATTTATGGGGATCCCGGCTGTCGAATACTTCAAAGAGATTCCGACATTTATTGATATCAAGATTCATTAAACCAAAGTCATCTACTGCCAGCAGGTCATACGAAGCCATCTGATTAAGCAGTTCCTGATAATTATCTGTTTTCTCAGCCTTGGATAATTCGTTAATAAGTTGGCTGGGAATAGACTTTTTGTACAATATTTGGGTAACGACTTTATGATTTGTCTGAAGTAAA
>CAYLSH010000040.1:0-17181 GCA_964386235.1 uncultured Lachnospiraceae bacterium
GGGTATTCTTACCGTTGGTGTTGTAACAAAGCCCTTCCGTTTTGAAGCAAGAGCAAGAATGACCAATGCCCTCGCCGGAATTGAAAAATTAAAAGGCAATGTGGATACGCTTATCGTAATCCCGAATGATAAATTATTAGAGATTGTAGACCGCAGAACTACGATGCCGGAAGCATTAAAGAAAGCGGATGAAGTATTACAGCAGGCTGTACAGGGTATTACGGACCTGATCAATGTACCCGCCGTTATCAATCTTGACTTTGCGGATGTACAGACTGTTATGCGCGGCAAAGGTGTGGCTCATATCGGTATTGGTGCCGGTAAGGGTGACGATAAAGCGATCGAAGCCATCAAGATGGCTGTGGAATCTCCGTTATTAGAGACCACGATCAAAGGTGCTACTGATGTTATCATCAATGTATCCGGTGATATTTCCATGTACGATGCGGATGATGCTGCTAATTATGTACAGCAGATTGCAGGAGAGGATATCAATATTATCTTCGGCGCAATGTATGACGATTCACAGCCGGATACCTGCAAGATCACAGTGATCGCAACCGGACTTGATGACAACCCTATGCCAAACAGACCGGGAGCACTGGGCAGTTTCGGAAAAGGACCGATGGCAGGAGCCAGAAGTGTGGTACCACCCAAGGTTGGTCAGCCGGGCATGCCGGTTACCCAGCGTGAAGGCGTTCGTCAGGTAAGCATCCAGCGTCCTGCGGACATCAAGAGCAAGGTGGAAGAGAATCAGTTAAAGATTCCGGAATTCCTTCAGAAAAAATAATACGCAATGTCGCTTTGCGTCGCAATTTTGCAATGTAATTGCTCACAATTACACATTCTTTTGACAAATTATTTTGCCTCATCTCCGTATACTGTAATCGTACAGGAGGTGAGGCAAATCTATTATCAGATACATATAGAACCCTTCTTTCTGATAAACCTCATTTTGTTATATAGCACCTGGAATATAAGTACGTCGATCCTTTCTGTTTCTGTCACGCAAAAAAGGATAATACGTGTTTCCCTAATGGGTGCTGCAATTAACTGCCTGTTTCTTTTTGCCCCTATCCGGTTGTGGTACCGCCTGTTTTTTGGCGCAGTGGTGTCACTAGTGATCGGCATGAAACTGTTGTTTGCCGGATACCGGAGGAAAGGAAAAGTCCTGTTTGTTGTGTCTTTAACCGGCATTATGACAGGAGCGTGCATCGGCTTGCTGCAAAAATGGCAGTTGGTAAAAGAACTGTCCCCAATTGGAATTTCTGTGCTTCTGTTGCTTCTGTCCACAGGTACGGGAATTATCAAACAAAGATTTTTTGTAAAAAAACAAGGTCCCTTCTATCCGGTTATTCTGGTGCAGGATGGGAGAACGATCCGGATGCTTGCACTGTTGGATACCGGAAACGGACTGATAGAACCGATCAGTAAAAAGCCGGTTTGTCTGGTGGAAAAGAAATTTTTGGAAGAAAACATGGCAAAGGAGGGAGGACGAATAGAGTTTCATCCACATAAATTCCGTGTAATTCCCTATCATAGTGTGGGGAAGGAAAACGGAATCTTAAGGGGATATGAAATGGATCGTCTGATCATTGATACAGACGAAAGAAGGATCATGGTGGAAAAACCCATGATCGGGATCATTGAGGGAAGAGTAAGTGTGAACGGCACTTACCGGATGATCCTGCAACCGGAATTACTTGTAGAAGGAGAGAAAAAAGAATGATATTGAAAATGACATTGCCCGGAAATATGCAGATGAAATTTACCCATCGGGAATCCGGATTATTTATGATGAAACAGGGAGATATTCATTATATCGGCGGAACGGAGGTGCTGCCGCCACCGCTTCCGGCGGACAAAGAATCCGAGATGATACAGAGCCTGATTGCAGAGGATGATCAGGAGGCCAGAGCCGGTCTGATCGAACATAATCTGCGGTTGGTCGTATACATAGCCAAAAAGTTTGACAATACGGGCGTAGGCGTGGAAGATCTGATTTCCATCGGCACCATTGGTCTGATCAAATCCGTGAACACATATAATCCGGGAAAAAATATCAAGCTGGCAACCTATGCGTCACGATGCATAGAAAATGAGATTCTGATGTATCTGCGTCGAAATAATAAGACCAAACTGGAAGTGTCCATAGACGAACCGTTAAACGTGGACTGGGACGGAAATGAACTTCTTTTATCCGATATTCTGGGAACGGATGAGGATGTAATCTACAAAGATCTGGAAAATGAGGTGGAACGAAACCTGCTGGGGAATGCAATTGATAAACTTTCCGAACGGGAAAAAACGATCATTAATCTGCGCTTTGGATTGAATAATAAAAACGGAGAAGAAATGACACAAAAAGAGGTGGCAACCCTGCTTGGAATATCCCAATCCTATATTTCCAGACTGGAAAAAAAGATCATGAAACGACTGAAAAAAGAAATTAAGAGTTGTGTCAGTTAGTTAAGTGTGATAAACTCTGATTGCGTCAAGATAGATAATGAACATAGCAGGTGTCAGATCGCAGGATCCGGTGAAAAGGGAAATGGGTGAAAATCCCATACGAACTCGTCGCTGTAAGAGAGGAATCTGTTTTGGGATGGTCGTAGGATCATCTGATAAGTCACTGGTATATCCGGGAAGGCAAAAACAGGTTATGATACTCAAGTCAGAAGACCTGCCTGCTGTGGGTACAGATAACCACGAGTAATTGGTTTGTACGGACAGAATCGGTAGGGACCCCGTCGTAAGAAGGGGGACCGGCCTTTGTTTTGTGTGTAAAAGACCTTTTATCCTATGGTAAGAGGTCTATTTTGATGCAAAAAAGACAAAGGAGATATGAAAAATGAGTAAAGAACAGAAGAACAAAAAAGTAAGGATTGGTATTGGTGTAGGCTGTCTTGTTGTACTGCTTGCAGTTTTAGCGGTTGTGTACAGCGTATTTGGTGCAAAACCGGTAGCCGGTACGAAGGACATCACGATTGAAGTTGTAAACAAGGAAGCAGAATCGACACTTTATGAACTCTCCACAGATGCGGAATTCTTAAGACAGGCAATGGAAGAAGCGGATGGCCTTACTTTTAGCGGTGCGGAAAGTGAATACGGCATGATGGTGGACACCGTAAACGGAGAAACCGCTGACTACAGTGTGGACGGATCTTATTGGAGTTTTTATGTAAATGAAGAATACTGCAATTATGGTATTGATTCACAGCCGGTTTTGGATGGAGATGCTTTCCGGATCGTGTATACGACGAATACAGCAGAGTAATGAAGGAAACGAAACGAAAATCACCGCTTACCATTTATGATATTGCCCTGATCGGAATGATGGTGGCAGTGGTGGAAGTCTGTAAACTGACCTTGCTCGGACTTCCCAATATAGAACTGACAACGTTCTGGATCATTATGTTTACCCTGTATTTTGGAAACCGCGTCTTTTATATGATTCCGGTTTTTATCCTGGTGGAAGGAGCCATGTTTGGTATACAGCTCTGGTGGATCATGTATCTGTATATGTGGCCGTCACTGGCACTGATCACCAAAAGATTCAAAAATTCTGATTCGGTATGGACTTTTAGTATCCTTTCCGGGATGTTTGGTTTGTTGTTTGGTTTTTTTTGTGCCATTCCCTATGTCGTGATCGGCACGGTGGACGGCAATATTATAAACGGACTCTACGCCGGATTTACCTGGTGGGTAGCCGGGATCCCATGGGACATGGTTCATGGAGTGGGAAACTTCGTGTTGATGTTTGTTTTATACCGGCCGGTTAGAAATATAATGAATAAATTACCAAATATCAGGACATTCTCTTAATAGCAAAAGCAATTAGGAGGATGAAAAAATGGCACAGGGCAAAGTAGAAATATGTGGTGTTAATACAGCAAAGCTTCCGCTTCTGAAATCATCAGAGCAGGAAGCTTTTTTTACCCGTATCAAGCAGGGGGATGAGGACGCCAGACAGCAATACATTGAAGGAAATCTGCGTCTGGTATTAAGTGTGATCCGCCGTTTTTCAAACAGCAACGAAAATGTGGACGATCTGTTTCAGATCGGCTGTATCGGGCTGATTAAGGCGATTGACAATTTTAACACGGCAATGATGGTTAAATTTTCTACTTATGCGGTGCCCATGATCCAGGGCGAGATCAGAAGGTATCTTCGCGATGCGGGAAGCATCCGCGTCAGCCGATCGCTGAAAGATACGGCATATAAGGCAATTTATGCAAGGGAATATATGACGAGGAAAAATGCAAAAGAGCCGACGATCAACGAGATTGCAGAGGAGATCGGCATTTCCCCGGAGGATATTCTGTATGCGCTCGATGCGATCCAGAGTCCCATGAGTCTGTATGATCCGGTGTATACGGATGGCGGGGATACCCTTTATGTGATGGATCAGGTCAGTGATAAGAAAAATAAGGAAGAACTCTGGGTGGAAAACATTTCGTTAGGAGAAGCCATGAAGAAGTTAAGTCCAAGGGAAAAGGAGATTATCAACCTGCGTTTTTTTGAGGGGAAAACGCAGATGGAGGTGGCGGATATGATCGACATTTCACAGGCACAGGTCAGTCGTCTGGAAAAAAATGCCCTGCGCATTATGCGGAATTATTTGCGGGATGATGACATATAATGAAAGAAAAACGGAACCGCCATGCTTTTTTCAGAATTAAAAAGAAAAGAAGTCATCAGTGTAAAATGCTGCAATAAGATCGGCTTTGTAACGGATATTGATTTTGACCCCTGTTCGGGATGCATCAAAAAGATCTATGTTTCGGACAAATGCAGATGGTTTCCCAATCTGCTAAACGAACCCGAATGTTCCATTGTATTTAAGGACATCTGTCAGTTTGGACCGGATATCGTGACCGTGGACGTGTAGAATCCAGTTGACATAAATTTTCATATCCCATATAATGAAATGAAATAGGAAATTGGGGGTATTGGATATGAAGTGTCCATTTTGCAGCCATGAAAATACAAGAGTAATCGATTCCCGTCCGGCGGAAGAAAACAATTCCATCCGGCGAAGAAGAGTGTGTGATGAGTGTGGAAAGCGTTTTACCACTTATGAGAAGATCGAAACGATTCCCCTTATCATTATTAAGAAGGACAACAATCGTGAGACGTATGACAGATCCAAGATTGAAGCAGGAGTTCTTCGCGCGTGCCATAAGCGTCCGGTCAGCGCTAATCAGATCAACCAGTTGATCGATGAAGTGGAGACGGAGATCTTTAATATGGAAGAAAAAGAGATCCCGAGTGAAGTGATCGGAGAACTGGTCATGAACAAACTGAAGGATTTGGAAGCCGTTGCCTATGTGCGTTTTGCTTCCGTTTATCGGGAATTTAAAGATATCAATACGTTTATGGACGAGTTAAAGAAAGTCATATCCAAATAATAAAAATGCCGTCTGATCTTTATCAGGCGGCGTTTTCTGCGAAAGAAACGAGGAGAGAGATGTTTACGTGTTTTTATCCGGATACCTATTATGAATCCACATATGGAATTGATTTTGAAAAATATTATGAGGAAGGCTACCGGGGGATTATTTTTGACATCGACAACACGCTGGTTCCGCATGGAGAGCCGGCGGATGCAAGAAGCATTGCCCTGTTTGAACGACTAAAGAAGATCGGATTTGACAGTACGTTATTATCCAATAATAAGGAGCAGAGGGTGGCAATGTTCAATGAACCGATCGGCGTTCATATGATCTGGAAAGCCAATAAGCCATTCCCCGACAATTACCGAAAGGCAATGGAACTGATGCAGACGAATGAAAGCAATACCCTGTTTGTGGGAGATCAGTTGTTTACGGATATCTGGGGAGCGAAAAAAGCAGGCATCCGGACGTTGTTGGTAAAGCCCATGAATCCGAAAGAAGAGATCCAGATCGTGTTAAAGCGAAAACTCGAAAAGATAGTACTCTTTTTTTATTTAAAGAAGCATTCCATGGAATCGTAAGAAAAAAGAAGGTAAACGCAATGAAAATCAATGGAAAAACAAAAGTGATGGGACTGATCGGACATCCGGTGGAACATACCCTGTCGCCGGTCATTCATAATACGATGGCAGCGTGCATGGGGGAAAATATGGTGTATGCGGCTTTTCCCGCAACAGAAGATACACAGGCTGTGTTAAAAGGCGCTTATGCGCTTGGCATACAGGGAATGAACGTAACGGTTCCCTATAAGAGTGCCGTGATTCCCTATCTTGCGGATATCGATAAAGAGGCAAAGATCATTGGAGCCGTCAATACGCTGGTCCGCACAGAGGGCGGTTTTAAGGGATACAATACGGATCTGAAAGGGTTATACCGTGCCATTACAAGCGAAGGAATCCGCTTAGAGAAAAGTCGTGTGATCGTAATCGGTGCCGGCGGTGCCGCCAGAGCCGCTGCGTTTATGTGTGCTTTTCATGGGGCGGAAAGTATTGTGATCTGTAACCGGACGGTGGAAAAAGCAGAAAACATAGCACGGGAAATACAGGAGAAAACACAGTTTAAAAATATCCGGGCAATATCCATTGCAGATTGGAAGTCCATAAAAGGAGAGGGCTATCTTGTCCTGCAGGCAACCAAAGTAGGGCTGTATCCGGATACGGAGGCATCGCCTATTGAGGAAGAAGCATTTTTTGAAAAAGCCGCGGTGGTGTATGATCTGATCTATACACCGCAGGAAACGAAATTTATGCGCCTTGCCAAAGGAAAACAGATTCCGGCTTACAATGGTTTAAAAATGCTTTTGTACCAGGGTGTCGCAGCATATGAAATGTGGAATCAGGTGCAGGTGCCGGAGGAAGTTGTGCAAAAAGCCTATCAGGCATTACGGGAAGAACTGTAGAAGGAAAAACAGATGAAAAATATTATTTTGATCGGATTTATGGGATGTGGAAAAACAAGTGTGGGAAAGAGGCTTGCGACTGCACTTGGATGCGAATTTTTAGATACGGATGCATGGATTGAAGAAACGCAGAAACGCCCCATTCGTGAGATATTTGACATGGATGGCGAGGCGGCTTTCCGGGACATGGAAACGGATTGTCTGAGGGATTTGCTTAAAAATAAGGAAAAAGGATTTGTATTGTCCGTTGGCGGGGGGCTTCCCATACGGGAAGAAAACCGTATACTGTTAAAACAACTGGGGGATGTGATTCTTTTGCAGGCATCACCGGATGTGATCTATCAGAGAGTAAAAAATGACAGGACAAGACCTCTTTTACAGGATAAAAATCCGCGCGGCAGAATACTGGATCTGATGAGTGCAAGAAAAAAGTATTACGAGGATGCTGCGGATCACATAATTTTAGTGGACGGAAAAACATTCGATGAGATTATTGAGGATATAATGAACGTATCCGGGAACCGGAGCAGAAAGGAAAAACCGTGAAAGACAATGCGGCAGACAAGAGGATGAAGATATTAGTGATTAACGGCCCCAATCTTAATTTTTTAGGGATCCGGGAACCGGATTTGTATGGAAAACAGGATTACGCCTACCTGGTAAAAATGTTAGAAGAAGAAGGCATTAAGAAAAACTGTCCGGTTGAATGTTTTCAAAGCAACCATGAGGGAGCCATCATTGACCGTATTCAGGAAGCTTATTTTGACGGAACGGAAGGCATTATTATCAATCCGGGGGCCTATACGCATTACAGTTATGCCATCCGGGATGCCCTGGCTAGTATAGAGATCCCCAAGGTGGAAGTACATATTACGGATATTCAGAGCCGGGAGGAATTTCGCAAGATTTCCGTAACAGCCGAGGTGTGTGATAAGCAGATCTTTGGAAAAGGCCTTATGGGATATGTTATGGCGATGGATTATCTGACAGGCATGAAAGCATGAGGTGCATTCCAAAATTAGGATATTTCTATAAAAAAGTGTTGAAATATGAAAGATTATCATGTAAACTGTTAAGGAATTATAACGTGAACAATTTTAGGAGGATTAAGTATGATTTCTGCAGGTGATTTCAGAAATGGTGTTACCATAGAATTAGAGGGAAATATTTTTCAGATTATCGAATTCCAGCATGTAAAACCGGGAAAGGGCGCAGCTTTTGTCAGAACGAAACTGAAAAACATCAAGAGTGGCGGTGTTGTAGAAAAAACATTCCGTCCCACTGAGAAATGCCCACAGGCACGTATAGATAGAAAAGATATGCAGTATCTTTACAGCGATGGCGATTTATTCTACTTCATGGACGTTGAAACATACGATCAGATCGCACTTTCACAGGAAGCGATCGGGGACGCCTTAACATTCGTTAAGGAAAACGAGATGTGTAAAGTATGTTCCCACAACGGAAGCGTATTTGCAGTAGAACCACCTTTGTTTGTAGAATTAGTGATCACAGAAACAGAACCCGGTTTCAAGGGCGATACCGCAACAGGCGCTACCAAGCCTGCTATCGTAGAAACAGGTGCGAAAGTTATGGTTCCTTTATTCGTAGATCAGGGTGATACCATCAAGATCGATACCCGTACAGGAGAATACCTCTCCAGAGTATAATCTATCACGAGATTGTAAGACAGCGAAGCCTATTCGCTGTCTTTTTTTATTCTATAAAAAGCAAAAGACAGTGAATCGAAACCGATTTATTTTTATTAGAAAAGGAGCGATTCTATGACAAACACATCTTTTACAACATCTTATGAAACATTCTGTATGAATATGCAGGAGGAAGTAAAGAAAAGAAGCAGGGAAGGCAGTAAGGTACGCTTACAGACGGTCAGAAAACTAAATGGCGTGATCTTACAGGGGATTACGATTACGGATGAGCACAGAAGCATTATGCCTACCATTTATCTGGATAAATTTTTCACCTTGTATAAAAAGGGACAGACCATGGAAGAAGTGGCGACTTTGTTTATGGAAGAATACGAAGAAGCAGAAGTGGAGGCGGGATTTGACATTCAGTTTTTCTCGGATTATGAAAAGGTAAAACCCCATCTTTATTTCCGGTTGCTTCATTGTGAACTGAACAAAGAATTATTGGAACAGGTACCTTATCAGAAGTATCTGGATCTGGCCATTGTGTGCTATTGTGACATCCGGGGAGGGTGTATTCCGCATGGTTCCATCCTGATTAAGAAAGATCATCTTGTCATGTGGAAGGTAAGCGAAGAACAACTCATAAAGGATTCCATGAAAAATATGGAAAGTCTGTATCCGGCAGATCTGATGAATATGGCAGTCTTACTAAAGGAATTGTACATCGATCCGGTAAGTTTGCTGAGTCTGAATTTTCCCATGTATGTACTAACGAATAAAGAGAGATTAAATGGAGCGGCGAGTCTGTTATACGAAGGACAGTTGGAAAAAATGGCAAAGATTCTGGGGGAAGATTATTATGTGCTTCCCAGTTCCATTCATGAAGTGATTATTGTTCCCAAAAGTAAGGTTGTGGATGAGGAGGAGCTCTCCTACATGGTCAATGAGATCAACCAGGAACATCTGCAAAGAGAAGAAATTCTTTCAAACCATGCGTATTACTACGATGGTCTGAAAGAAGAACTGGTCTGTTTACCATTGATTCCAAAACAGAAGGATTAAGGAAATCAGGGCAATAAAGAAGAACATGGCATATTCCATGATGGAGGCAAAGATCCGGTGAGCGGCTGTATGCATTCTTCCGCGGTCGGATAGCTGCATCATGGAGATGCCGGTAAAGAGCAGGCCGATTACGACATAACGGTAATTGGCACTGCAGGTAAAAGGATATTTTACGACAAATAGGATGAAGGTCAGTACGACCATCACATAGCCCGTCAGTAAAAAGATTCCCAGTTCCCTGTTGCCGGTTTTCATCTCACGGATCTGCATCAGGATCGTAACAAAAAAGAAGATCGTGCCAAGGGTCATGGCAAGGATCAAAGCCACCTGACAGCAGACAAGGAGTATATCGGACAGATCCGGACGGATCTCATCAAACAAAGAAGAACGGAACAGGATCTGCCAGATATTACAGATCTGTTCACCGTTTAGATTGTGGAACGGATAATCCAGATGTAACTGTGGCTGGAAGAGATAAGTATACAGTTTGGACTGATCTCCCAGATACAGGATGGATTCTTCGGTAACGACCGGTACACCCGGATTGGTATCGTAAAAAACAAGGTTACGGATTACCCAGGACAAGCCGATGGAAACGGTCAGTACGCCGAAAACCGCAAATTCTTTGATGGATTTTAAGGCTCTGCCATTTTTGCATTCCTTTATAAAGTGAAGGAGAAAAACAGCGGCAAGCGGAAATGCCATAATGGCACAGTTTAACTTCGTGATCATGCCAAAACCAAGGGAAAGGGCGATCAGTACCAGATTTTTCAGTGTTTTTTCTTCCATCCATTTTAAGGAACAATAAAAACAGGTAAAGGTAAGCAGGGTGCAGAGCATATCGTTATTCACACTGCCGGACATATAGATCATGCCGGGATGGAATGTAAGGAGTGCCATGGCTAATACCATACAGCTGTCCCCACAACCGAGTTTTTTTAAGATTTTATGCGCAACCGGAAGGCAAAGAGCCGAATACAGGAAGGTCAGTGCCTGGATATTTTCAAAAGCCAGACGCTGTGGTACCTGCAAAAACAATTGTAAGTCTATGAACAGACAGGAAATAATATGGTGTACGGGCGGGTGGTAATAGGAAAACAACCGGTAGGGACTGAAATCGGGAAGATGACCGAATTTGCAAAGGTATTCGATATACCCCAGATGCCCCGGATTGATCAGGTTATCGGATAGCCCGGAAAAATATCCCTCATCATGCTGCCTGTCCGTAACACCGGTAAACAGAACATAAAAACTACGCAGAAGGATTCCGCCTAAGATAATCAGAAAGACTTTATCTTCGGTGTTTATATTGTGCCTGCGGAGTGTAAAATAGCATAACGTAATGTAGGCAAACAGGATAAAGAAAAAGATGCCTGTTTTGGTGAGATGTTCCATATTATTCAAAGACGGAACTGCCTGCATAACGGTAGTAAACAGGAAAAACAAAAATATGGATAATGTCGTACGATGTCTGAATAAAAAAGCTTTTTTGCCTGTAGTCATATGTATTTCTCCCATATAAAATGTATAATCTATCTTTTTGACATTATATAGAAAGAAAAAATTTTTGGCAATACTTTGCGAAAGAACGCTTCCATGGTATACTGATGGTTATGAAAAAGTCATTGAGAGAACTATTTTTAAAAGAACAGGATCGCAGGATCATATCGATTATAACGATATTTTTTATACTTCTGGGTGCGGGGGTGCTTTTTTTGTGCATATCCTGTGCGCTGGGGGAGGATATCTGGTTTGATGAAGTGTTTTCCGTCCGTTTTATGCAAAAAGGGTATGCTGATATCGCGGCATTGACCGCACAGGATGTACACCCGCCATTCTATTACTGGTATCTGAAAACATTTCATGATCTTTTTCAAGGCCCGGGAAGTTCAGTATCTTCTGTGGTACTTGCCAAGATGGCATCCGTCCTGCCTTTTTTGGGAATCTGGGTCTACACATTTACCCTGATCCGTAAGAGAATGGGAATGCCCGTTGCAGCCGCCTTTTTGTTTTTCGTATCGGCGATGCCACAACTCTCTAATTATATAGTAGAGATCCGGATGTATTCACTGGCACTTTTTCTGACCACAGCGCTGTTTTGTCACAGTTATGAGATTGTTTGCGAAAATAAAACGAGACACTGGATTCTCTTTTGCCTTTACGGTATTCTGACGGCATATACCCAGTATTATGCCTGTGTGGGGATCGTGGCAGTGTATATTGCCCTGTTTGTCTGTTTCCTTTGTACCGGACAAAATAAGGCACTGATCCGGCTTATGGCGGCTGCCCTTGTATCCGTGCTTTTATATCTTCCCTGGCTGCCTGCTTTCCTTGGTCAGCTGCGGACGGTAAGCAGCAGTTATTGGATACAGCCGCTTACTTTTCGGAGTATATTCGGATGTATTAAGTATGTGTTTTTACCGGTTTCTTATGATACCGGAAACAATTACATTTTAGCGGTCTGTATGATTGTGCTGTTTGCTTCTTTTTATCTGTATGCTCTTTGGAAAGAAAAAAACAAAAATGTGCGTTATCTTTTGCTATGCGGCGTCTTTATTCCGGTGTTTACGGCAGGGGTTGGCTTCATTTGTTCGGCACTGAACAGACCAATCTTTGTCTATCGCTATCTGCTTCCGGGACTGGGTGCCATGTGGCTTGTGGCAGCATACGTGCTGATAAAATACCGCAGGGAGAGGATTCTATTACTGGTATGGATTCCTTTTTTGCTGGCAGGGTATTCCAATATGAAAGGTTTTTATGCCGAAGAAAATAAAAAAGTGGTCCAGATGGAATCCACACAGGCATTCTTAGAGGATTTCCCCAAGGATGCGGTGATACTTTGCAATTTTAATCATGTACAGGCGCTGACCGGCTATTATCTTCCAAATGATAATTACCTGTATGGCGGCGAACCGGAGAAACTGATCGCTACCTTACAACCGAATTGTCTTGGATTGCCGGATACGGAAGATTTGCAGCGTTTGGTGGAAACAGAGGATGTGTATTTCCTGGGTAGTTTTGAAGCAAGGGAAGATCTTTTGAAAGAATGGGAAGAAAAGAAAATTACGTATACGCAGGAAGGTACGTATCTGCTGGAACGTTATTATTTTAATGTATATCATCTGAAAAAAGAAAAAAGCAGTAATGAATGAAATGGAAATTAGTATGGACAGAAGAGAAAGAATAAAGGAAATCGGAAAACAAAACCGGATATTCATCCTGTTTTTTGCAGGGATGGTTCTGTATTACGGATACAATATGTTTGCCATAAAACCATGGTATGACGAATTATACACATACTATTCTTTTATCTCCAGAGGACCGTTGTATTCGGCTATTCACTGGCCGGTTCCCAATAACCATGTGTTGTATTCGGTGTTATCCGCATTTTTGGATTATTTGGGCAATCCCTACATCGGACTGCGCGGCATTTCTTTTCTGGCAGCCTGTGCGAATCTGATTTTGTTGTACCGGTTTGCCGGGAAGTTTTTAAATCGGTCTCTGGCAGCAGGAGCTACCTTTTTATATGCGGCAGTGTGGCTTTGCAATAATCTTTCCATCCAGGGAAGGGGATATACCTTGTCCGTTACCTGCTATCTGGTTGCGTTGCTTATGCTTACAAGAATATGTGCAAATAAGGCACGTTTGCGGGATTATGTGATCTATGCCTGTAGTCTGACAGCGGGATTATATGCGCTGATCAGTTCTACCTTCTGGGTACTGCCCGTTTGTTTTACAGGGGGGATTGTTTTACTTTTTCAAAAAGAATACAAAACCCTGTTTAAATTGATCGCAGCATCCCTTGCCGGTGCGGTGATGACCCTGATCCTATATGGGGTGATCTGGCTTGCGATAGGAGCCAATCTGATGTCAAAAGATCCGGCAAATGTCTATTATGGGGTCTATCAGATCACGATCATTTTGAAACGCCCGTTTGAAGCATTGCAGACCGGAATGGAATATATGTTGGCAACACCCTATATTCAGGGCGATGAGAGAGGATACATCATTTCCCGGCTGTTTCATTATCTGACCTCTTTATTTATGCAGTTTTATGCCAACCTTGCAAAAGGATTAGTGGTATTTTGCGCGACAGCAGGGTTAGGTGCCCTGGTGAGTGCTCTTTATTATCATAAAAAAGACCGGACGAAATGGTTCTTTGGGATTTACCTTGCGGTGACGGTGCTGATGGTGCCACTCATGCTCATCATCCAAAGTGTACAGCCGTATTACCGGGTATTTACATTCCTTGGTGTGCCGGTGGCTCTCTTAATCACATGGGTATTACAGCAGGTATTGTCCGTTAAGCGCTGCCCTATGTGGATGGGGAGTGTCTTTTGCGGCATTTTGCTTTGTTTTTCCCTGTATTATCTGACACAGGAGGGCTACAATTACCAGTATGCCGGCAGGGAAACGGAGATTGCAACAATCTTAGAAGAAGATATTGACCGGATGGACTCCCTTTTTTATGCGGACGATTATCAGAAGTATGTCATCAGGTTTTATTATGACAAAGAGCCGATACCGGTGGAACTTTCCGAGGCGGAGTATGTTCTTTTACCCAAAACCATATGGGATGAGGCGTATACGGTTCCTGTCTGGCCGGATCTGTATGCTCATGATGCTTTGGATCTGGAATATCTGAAGAAGGAGTTTACCGCGATCAGACAAAGTAGTAGCTATGAACTATACAGGAAAAACGAATAATAAAAGCGGATTTGACGAGGATTGGGGGATTTTTGATTGGAAACAATTAGAAATCCCCTTTGTTACTGGACAAGAGGGGGAAACTGTGCTATGATAACCACTGGCGTAACAAATTTGTAATATTTGCACCTGTAGTCTAATGGATAGAACGGAGGCCTCCGACGCCTTTAATGCAGGTTCGATTCCTGTCGGGTGCATTTGGTTACGCTATTTTTATAGGAATGAAATCCATTATGGGGTAAGGGAAAACTATAAGATTGAAAGGCAAGGTATTGTTTTGGATAACAAGAAAACTCTTAAGGAGAAATGCCAGTCCTTTGTGGAATGGTGCAAGGATATAGGTGGTCTGATTAAGGAAAATCATAAGATTGCGATTTCGGTGCTGGTATTTATTGTTCTCGTTGTGATTGTGATTGTGGTAAGTTCCATTCTTGGAAAGAGATCTAATGGCAGCGAAGCGGCAGCAGTCATAGAGACGGAAAGCAGTTTGGAAGCAGAGACACTGGTGGTCCCGGATGAACCTCTAAAAGAGGATGCCTATCCGGAAGTCAATAATGTTGTAAAACAGTATTATCAGGCGATGGCGGACGGGGATATTAATACCCTTCATTCCATTATGACGGGGCTGGATGAAAAAGACGAGATCAAGATCGTGAAAAAAAGTGAATACGTGGAAGGGTATCCGACGCTCATCTGTTATACGAAGCAGGGGCCGCAGGAAGATTCCTATATTGTTTACGCATATTATGAAGTAAAATTAAAGGATTTTGAAAATCTTACGCCGGGTATGAATGCACTTTATCTTTGCAAAAATGAGAGTGGTGCGTACTATATAAACGGCGAGACACAGGATGATAAAACGATTGCATACTGTGAGATGATTTCAGCACAGGATGATGTTGTGGATCTGGTAAACACGGTTCAGGTCAAATACAACGAACTAAAATCCACGGATGTGGAATTGAGTGAATTTCTTGCGGAACTGCCCGATATCCTGACGGCAGCAGTGGGAGAAGAACTGGCAAGAATGGAAGCGGAAGAGACCTCAGCTACAGAAGCGGCATTGGAAGCAGAAACCGAAACGGAAACACAGACAGAAGAAGAGTCCACGGAGGAAAATGTAATCAAAACCGTTCGGACAACGGATGTTGTGAATGTGCGCAGTTCGGATAGTACGACCGCTGATAAAGTAGGAAAAGCGCAGGCAGGTGATGAGTACACTTTGCTGGAAGAAAAAGGCAATGGCTGGTCCAAGATCCTGTTTGAGGGAAAGGAAGCCTTTATTAAGACAGAATTTTTGGAAGTCGTATCCGAAGAGACCGTGGAGAACAATGAAGAAGATGATGAGGATTCTGCCGAGGCAGCATCCGATTCCCCTTCCTCCGGCTCTGCAACAGCAACCGACACGATCAATGTTCGTGCCGATGCAAGTACAACGGCTGAAAAACTTGGAGTCTGCTATCCGGGTGACAAACTCGAAGTGGTGACCAAGCGTGCCGACGGATGGACGGAAGTCAAATACAAAGGCAAAAAGGGATTTGTAAAATCCGAATTCCTGGAGTAATCGTACATATTGACAGTACAACTGTGCCATGCGGCATTTGTGCTTCCGACCATGCCATGAACGCAGCAGATGAGATGAATGCACAAAACCGTGATATCAGGAAGTTTTTCGATAATTCAGGCGCGTCGTATTCCACATGGCAAGCACCGGAGCAGGAATGCGTACGATATTTTGGAAATAATTAGTTGCGGAATATACGAAATATTGATTATGCTACTTTATCACAGAAAAGTGTTGCATTATAAAAGTATTTGTTGTACAATAGCAAAAGACAAAGGTGTCTGGCATGGTAAAGCAACTTTACCATGCTTTTTGTGTATATTTTAGTAATTTTAAACAGGAGGATATTAATATGTCATACGTTGATGAGGTAATCGACTTAGTAGTTGAGAAAAACCCTGCACAGCCGGAGTTCCATCAGGCAGTCAAGGAAGTGTTGGAATCTCTGCGTGTAGTAATCGAAGCCAATGAGGAGGCTTACAGAAAAGACGCACTTTTAGAAAGAATTGTTAATCCGGAAAGACAGATCATGTTCCGTGTTCCCTGGGTGGATGATAAGGGACAGGTTCAGGTAAATACAGGTTACCGTGTACAGTTTAACAGTGCAATCGGACCTTACAAGGGAGGCATCAGACTTCATCCTTCTGTAAATATTGGTATTATCAAATTCTTGGGATTTGAGCAGATCTTTAAAAACTCCTTAACAGGTCTTCCGATCGGCGGCGGCAAGGGTGGTTCCGATTTTGATCCTAAGGGCAAATCCGACAGAGAAGTAATGGCATTCTGCCAGAGTTTTATGAACGAACTTTACAGACACATCGGTGCTGACACAGACGTTCCTGCCGGTGATATCGGAACAGGTGCAAGAGAAATCGGTTATATGTATGGCCAGTACAAAAAGATCCGTAACATCTATGAAGGTGTATTAACCGGTAAGGGATTATCCTACGGCGGATCTTTAGCCAGAACACAGGCTACCGGTTATGGTCTGTTATACATCACAGAAGAAATGTTAAAATGCAATGGCTCTGATATTAAGGGCAAGACGGTTGCAGTATCCGGTGCCGGTAACGTTGCAATTTATGCTATCGAAAAAGCACAGCAGTTAGGTGCTAAGCCGGTTACCTGCTCAGATTCTACAGGATGGATCTACGATCCGGAAGGAATTGACGTAGCTTTATTAAAAGAGATCAAAGAAGTAAAACGTGCCCGTCTGACAGAGTATGCTGCTGCAAGAAAGAGTGCACAGTACACAGAAAAGAAAGAAGGCGCTCCAAGCGTATGGAGTGTAAAAGTAGACGTTGCTCTTCCTTGTGCAACACAGAACGAACTGCATTTAGA
>CAYLSH010000041.1:0-17137 GCA_964386235.1 uncultured Lachnospiraceae bacterium
GAGTGCATTGCTTTTGCGTCGCTTTTAGCGACATTCTACCCATGCAAAAGCGTGCACAAAAAGAAAGCACGTAAAAGTGCTCTCTGTATTTATTCTGCATTTTTCTGTAAAGAAGCGCCTTCTTTTTCAAAAAAATCCTCCAGTGCCTGTAAACATCGGATCAGGATCTTCATCTCCTCTTCATCCAGATCCTTTATTATGGCTTTGATCATATGCCTGTGAAAATCTCTGTGATGAAAAAAAGCCCGCCGTCCTTTTTCCGTTAACAAAACCAATACCACACGCTTATCCTGCGTGCTGCGCTGCCTGAGTACATATCCCTTATCTTCCAGACTGTTCATATTGGTGGTCAGTGTGCCCACCGTCACCTTCAGCCGCTTCGCAATCATGGACATGCTTCGGGGTTCTTCGATCCCAACCGCTTCTATGATGTGCATGTCATTATTGGTAATATCTTTAAATTCTTCTGTAATGACCGCTTCTGCTTCCGTATCCAGAACGTTATTAAATAAGTTTACCAACAGTTCATTTAAGAGATTATTTGTGCGTTTTTCCATTCTCAACCTCTCATTGTGTTTCGTAGGTATATATCCCTGCAACCGCGCACTTTATATACCTTTCTATTATGGCATTTACCACGCAATAACGCAAGCCCCATATGTAAGTCCCGCTCCAAAACCGGACAATACCAGTTTGTCCGTGCGTTTTAATTTTCCTGCTCTGTTTAATTCATCCAAAAGCACCGGAATGGTTGCCGATGACATATTCCCCATACGATCCACATTCATGGGAAATTTGGAAATGTCCGCATGTAATCTTTTGGCTGCTGCCTCAATGATTCTTGCATTTGCCTGATGTAAAATAAACAGGTCCGCTTCCTCTACGGTAAGGTCTGCTTTTGCAAGCGCATCCTGAATGCAGTCCGGCACCTTTCTTGTAGCAAAGCGGTAAACCGCCTGTCCATCCATATGCACATAAAAATCATCCTCTTTCTTTTCTTCCGTATATAAAGGATTGTGCAAAAGGCGTTCTCTGCAGTTTAATACCATCCCCTTGCTTCCGTCACTTCCCTGTGCAAAACTGAGCATACCGCTTACATCTAAGTCCTCCGTGGCTTCTGCAAAAACCGCACCGGCACCGTCTCCAAATAAAATACAGGAAGAACGGTCTTCCCAATTCACGATCTTTGACAACACTTCGCTTCCCACTATCAGGATTTTGCGATACATGCCGCTTGCAATGTATGCCTGTGCCGTTGTCAGACCAAACAGAAAACCGGAACATGCCGCATTGATATCAAAAGCCACGGCATTTACCGCTCCGATCCTTTCCTGTACCTGACATGCCGCACAGGGAAGCAGATATTCCGGGGAGCAGGTTGCCAATAAGATAACATCCACTTCCTCCGCCTTTTTTCCTGCCATTTTTAATGCTTTTTCACAGGCATCCGCTGCCAGGGATGCCACCGTTTCTCCCGTTGATATATGACGGTTTTCAATACCGGTTCTTTCCCGGATCCATGCATCCGATGTGTCCAGCCACTCCATGAGTTTATGATTGCTGATCTGTTCACGCGGCAGCGAACTACCCGTTCCCGTTATTTTCATTTTCATCACGAAAATTCCTCCATGATTTCGGCTACGGTTTCGATTTTATCCGCACGATAAGCATTGCTTCCGCAAAAAATCAATCCCTCATCCAGATTACCTTCCACAGCATTGATCAATGCTTCCGTGATGCAATACGGTGCCGTAGCCGGATTACAGTTTTTGATACACTGTCTGCATCCTCGCATAAAACGCTCCCCTGCGTTTACCTTCTCCAAAAAAGCGTTGTAAATGGCTCTTCCGGGCATTCCCACCGGACTTTTCACAATCACAATGTCTTCTTCTTTTGCATCCAGATATGCCTGTTTATAGGCATCCGATGCATCACATTCCTTCGTCGTCACAAAACGGGTCCCCATCTGTACCCCGCTTGCTCCCAGTGCAAGATAATGTTCCATATCTTCTCTGGTATACACGCCTCCGCCTACGATCACCGGTGCATCCAGCTGCAATTCCTCCGCACACTCAATAATGGATTTTACTTCCTCGTCATAGGACTTTGTCCTGTATGCAGCCAGTTCTTCCTGTGAAAAACCCAGGTGTCCACCTGCCTTTGGTCCTTCCACTACGATAAAGTCCGGCTTGCGGTCATACTTTTTCATCCAATATTTTGCAATTACGGATAAGGATTTTTTACCGGATACAATCGGCGCGATTTTGGTAGGAGAGCCCTTGGTCAGTTCCGGAAGATTCATCGGCAGCCCGGCACCGGAAATAATGCAGTCCGCCCCGGCTTTTACCGCAGCCTTCACATATTCCTCATACTGTCTGGTCGCTACCATGATATTGACGCCGATGATACCGCCGCCTGCCATCTCTTTTGCCTTTTTTATTTCCTTTGCGATCGCCAAAAGATTACACGCAATCGGATTTTTATCAAAATTTTCTTCCCGGAATCCAATCTGCGCCGTGGAGATGATTCCTATTCCACCGGCTCTTGCTACCGCAGATGCCAGTCCTGACAAGCTGACTCCAACTCCCATGCCGCCCTGAATAACCGGAACCTTCGCACACAAATCTCCAATTCTTAATTCTTTCATAGCCATCGCCTTTCTTCCATGACGGCCCTGCGTTTATCCGCCTGCAGACTTCCGAAAAGTTTTCTAAAAAGCCCTAAACCGGTTATAACGTTGCTGCGCCAGTGCGTTTCCGCTCATACCGTCATATTTTTGCAAAAATTCCTTGATATGTTCTTTCATATAGTCCCCAATTGCCTCTGCGGTTTTTTTATCCGCACCGCCAAATTCCGGTATGATCTTTTCGATCACGCCAAGGCGTTTCAGATCCTGTGCCGTAATATTCATCACTTCACTGGCTTTTTCCGCCATGGAAGCATCTTTCCAGAGAATGGACGCAAATCCCTCCGGAGACAATATGGAATAGGTTGCATTTTCCATCATCCACACTTCATTTCCCACAGCCGTAGCCAATGCGCCTCCGCTTCCGCCTTCTCCGATCAGAATACAGAGTACGGGAACCTTCAAATCAGACATCTGCAACAGATTTCGTGCGATTGCTTCTCCCTGTCCGCGTTCTTCTGCCTCAATCCCGCAGAAAGCACCGGAGGTATTGACAAAGCTGATGATCGGACGATGGAATTTCTCTGCCTGCTTCATTAATCGAAGAGCTTTCCGATATCCCTCCGGCATGGGCATACCAAAATTACGTTGCTGGCATTCCTTTCCGTCTTTTCCTTTTACATCGGCAATCACCGTTACCGGCTGTCCATCCAGAAAGGCAACGCCTCCCACGATTGCCGCATCATCTCCAAACGTTCTGTCCCCATGCGCTTCCACAAAAAAATCAAAGATCCGGCCCATATAATCCAGTGCGGAGGGACGCCCCACCTGTCTGACCGCCTTTACCTTTTCCCATGCGGTTATGGGGAGCGTTTTCCAGGAACGTTCCTTGATGATCTCATTGAGTTCAAAGTGAAACTCTTTTCCAAACCGGGCATACTGCCCTTCCTGTGATTTGTGTGACATAATCAGAAAATATAAGGTCTTTTTTAAATTTTCACGTTTTACAATGCCATCTATAAAACCATGAGCAAGTAAAAATTCAGAAGTCTGAAATCCCTCCGGAAGTTCCTGCCCTATTGTCTGCTTGATTACACGAGGTCCTGCAAAGCCGATCAAAGCACCCGGTTCTGCCATGATCACATCCCCTAACATGGCAAAACTGGCTGTTACGCCGCCCGTTGTCGGATCCGTCAGTATGGTGCTGTATAAGAGTCCTGCCTCCCCGTGTTTTTTGATGGCAGCGGAGGTTTTTGCCATCTGCATCAAAGAAATGATCCCTTCCTGCATTCTGGCTCCTCCGGACGCACAAAAAAGAAATACGGGCAATTTTTTCTCCGTAGCACGTTCCATCATGCGGGTAATCTTTTCTCCCACGACCTGCCCCATGCTTCCCATCATAAAGCGTGTCTCGCAGATACCGATTACCGCATCCTCTCCGAAAATCTTACACTGTCCTACGGTCACGGCTTCGTTAACACCTGTTTTTTCCCTTGTTTCTTTCAGTTTTTCATCATATCCTTCAAAATTCAACGGATTGCTTACCGGCATATCTTCAAACCAGGGAATAAAACTCTGACGATCTGCTACCATGCGGATGCGATTATTGGTTTTTACCCGAAAATAGTTTCCGCATTCATAGCAGATGTATTTTTTCTTTACTACCCTGTCACGATTTACCATCTTTTTGCATTTGGGACATTTGATTTCCACGATACTTTCCATTTTATTCCTATGCCTTTCCTTATCCGCATTAATCTCCTATGGCAAAAGTCAGTTCTGCTTTCGCTGCCACTTTTCCATTGACGGTCGCCACAGCCTGCCCAACCCCGATCGGCCCTTTTTGCTTTACAATTTTGGTTTCTAACAGCAAAACATCTCCGGGAATGACCATCTGTTTGAATTTTGCCTTGTCTATGCCGGCAAAATACGCCGTTTTTCCTTTGTTCTCCGGCAGATCCAGAAGCGCCACTGCGCCCACCTGCGCCAGGGCTTCCATGATAAGCACACCGGGCATAACGGGATTTTGGGGAAAATGTCCGTTAAAAAACGGCTCGTTAAAGCTGACACATTTTTTCCCAAGTGCACGTACTCCCGGCTCCAATTCTTCAATCGTATCAATCAGCATAAAAGGCTGTCTGTGCGGAATAATTTCCATTATTTCTTTTGCGGTATATACTGCCATTGTCTTTCTCCTTCCCGCATCGTACTTTATGCTTCGTACTTTATTCTTCGTATTTCTTAATTAACAAACTGGCATTGTGACCTCCAAAACCAAGGGAATTACTTAATGCATAGGGAACCTCTTCCCGATAACTCTGTTTACAGTAATTTAAGTCCATTCCTTCCTCTGTTTCTCGTAAGCCCACCGTTTTGTGAATAAAGCCTTCTTCCACTGTTTTTACGCAGGTTACAAATTCCACCGCGCCGGCTGCTCCTAACAAATGCCCCACCATGGATTTGGTGGAGTTGACCTTTAAATCTTTTGCATGTTCCCCAAAAGCCAGTTTAATTGCCTTTGTTTCAAACAGATCATTGTGGTGTGTACCGGTTCCGTGTGCATTAATATAGGTAATTTCCTCCGGATTTACCCCGCCGTCTTTCATGGCATTTTCCATAGCTTTTGCTGCACCGCTTCCATCCTCAGCAGGTGATGTAATATGATAGGCATCCGATGAACAGCCATAGCCGATCACTTCTGCGTATATCTTTGCCTTACGTGCTTTTGCATGCTCTAATTCTTCCAATACCACAATGCCGGCACCTTCTCCCATGACAAATCCATTCCGTTCCTTATCAAAAGGAATGGAACAACGTGACGGATCTTCGGAAGTGGACAACGCTGTTAACGCTGCAAATCCAGCCACACCGATTGGTGTGATCGAACTTTCGGTTCCACCCGCCACCATCACATCCGCATCCCCATACTGGATCGTACGATATGCCTCCCCGATGGAATGGGTTCCGGTTGCACAGGCAGTGACCACATTCAGGCTTTTTCCTTTCAGTCCGTACGCAATGCTTACATTTCCTGCTGCCATGTTCGAGATCATCAGCGGCACCAGCATCGGGCCGACTCTGCCCGGTCCTTTTTCCTTTAAACGGTCATATTCTCTTTCCATTGCCTGTAAACTGCCTATTCCGCTTCCCACATTGCAGCCCACCATATAGGGATCTTCCTTTTCCATGTCAATCCCGGCATCTTGGATGGCCTCGCCCGCTGCCGCCACGGCAAACTGACAGAATTGTTCCATTCTTCTTGCTGCTTTCTTATCCATATACTGAGCGGGATCAAAATTCTTTACCTGCGCTGCCAGTTTGGCACGATACTCCGTCGTGTCAAAATAGGTGATCTTGTCAAACCCGATTTTTTCTTCCTTGATACCGTTCCAGAATTCCTCTACGCTGTTACCGATCGGCGTGATGGCACCCATTCCGGTTACTACTACTCGTCTGCTCATGTCAATTTTCCCTTCTTTTTTTCTGTCAGAATAGCGGTATGTCCTCATCCTGTTCTGTGCATGTTCGCACTACATCCGCATGCCGCCGTCCACACAAATTACCTGTCCGGTAATGTAATCCGACTGATTTCCGGCAAGAAACAAAACCGTATTGGCTATGTCCTTAACACTTCCCATCCGGCAAAGCGGAATTTTTTCTTTCATTTTATCCATATACTCCTGCGGAAGTACTTCTGTCATTTCCGTTTCAATAAAACCGGGCGCAACTGCATTTACACAAACATTGCGGCTTGCCAGTTCTCTTGCCACACTCTTTGTCAGACCAATCAATCCTGCCTTGGATGCAGAATAATTGCTTTGTCCCGCATTGCCCATGATGCCGCTGACACTGGATATATTAATAATCTTCCCGCTTCTTTGTTTTAAAAAAGAACGGGACAAATGTCTGATCATATTAAATGCTCCTTTTAAATTGGTATCCAGTACAGCATCATAATCTTCTTCCGACATACGCATGATCAGGTTATCCCTGGTGATACCCGCATTATTGACCAGGATATCGACTTTGCCGTATTTTCCCAATACCTCTTTTATCATGTTTTCACCGGCTAAAAAATCAGCTACATTACAACGGAAGGCTTCCGCTTTTCCACCGGCGGCTGCAATCTGTGCAACCACTTCCTCCGCCTTATCCTTAGAACCGTTATAATTGACAAGAACCGTTGCTCCGTTTGCTGCTAAAGTCAGAGCGATTTCTTTTCCGATTCCTCTTGCTGCACCGGTTACCAATGCGATTTTTCCTGTTAACATGTTATACCTCATTTCTGAGCGACTTGTCGCGAAGAGGCGACGCAAATATCAAATTTGCGTCTGCCATAAGGGCTCCTCCCCCTATGCGATCCAGATCCGCTAATTTATCCACATTGAATACCTTTACATCCCGGTTTATTTTCCGAATGAAACTGCTTAATGTTTTCCCCGGACCAATTTCCACAAACACATCTACTCCGTCTGCAATCATTTTTTCAACGCTCTGCTGAAAACGAACCGGACTGGAAACCTGCTGTTTTAACAATTCACGAATATTCTCTTTACCCGTAACATAATCCGCCGTCACATTGGAAAGATACGGAATCTTTGGCGCAAAAAGAGAAATACCCTCTAATTCCCTGTATAACTGTTCTCCCGCATTCTTTAACAGATCCGAATGGAAAGGGCCGCTTACCTTTAACGGAATACAACGTTTTGCACCGGCCTGTGTCAGAGCGGACGCAGCATCCGCAACCGCCTTTTCCTCCCCCGTAATCACAATCTGTCCCGGGCAATTGTAATTGGCAACGGATACAATCCCCTCTGTTTTTTCACAGATTGCTTCCACAATCTCAGGTTCCATTCCCAACACAGCACTCATGGCACCGCCCACCGGATAGGCTTTTTGCATATACAATCCTCTCTTGCGAATTATATAAAACAGATCGGCAGGATCCATGACTCCGCTCACTGCCAGTGCTCCGTATTCTCCAAGAGAAAGTCCGGCACAAACATCTGCCTTAATGTTCTTAGAATCCATTACCTTCCATATCGCCACTTCTGTTGCCAGCATGGCTATCTGTGTGTATTCGGTAATATGTAAGTTGTCGTTTTCTTCAAAAATCAGTTTTTCCATATCCAGACCGGTCACTTCACCGGCCAGTTTGAATATCTCTCTTGCTTCCCGGAAGGTGTCATAAAACTCTTTTCCCATGCCCACATACTGGGCACCCTGTCCCGGAAAAACAAATGCTGTCTTACCCATAAACAGTCTCCTCTTTATAATTTGAGCAACTCTTTTGCCTGATTTACAATCTCTGTAATAATCTCAGCACAGGGCTGTTGTTTACCTACAAGTCCTGCTATCTGACCTGCCATCAGTGTTCCGTTTTCTGCATCTCCATCCACAACTGCCTTTCGTAAAGCCCCCAGCGTGAGTTTTTCCAGTTCCATGAAATCCGCGCCTTCTTTTTCTAAACGAAGGTACTCTCTAGTCATCCGGTTACGGATTGCACGCACGGGATGTCCATGAGTCATTCCGGTTACAACCGAATCAATATCCCTTGCCTTTATCACTTTTTCCTTGTAGTTGTTATGTACAATGGATTCGTTTGCCACTACAAAACGGGTACCCATCTGAACGGCTTCCGCTCCAAGCATCATTGCTGCAGCAAGTCCTCTTCCGTCAGCAATACCGCCGGCAGCAATCACCGGAATCTTTACCGCATCCACTACCTGCGGAACCAATGCCATGGTCGTAGCAGACCCAATATGTCCGCCACTTTCCATTCCTTCCGCTATGACTGCGTCCGCACCGGCTCTTTCCATCATTTTTGCCATCGCCACACTGGCCACCACCGGAATCACTTTTACGCCTGCTTCTTTCCACATCGGTATATACTTACCCGAATTGCCTGCTCCCGTCGTAACGACTTTGACCCCCTCGTCTGCAATTACACGGGCGATCTCATCAGCCTGCGGATTCATCAGCATGACATTTACACCAAATGGCCGATCCGTCTTTTCCTTTGTCTTTTTTATCTGTTCTCTTACAAAATCAGCGGATGCGCCACCGGCACCGATGATGCCGAGTCCACCGGCATTGGAGACTGCGGATGCAAGATGATACTCCGCAACCCATGCCATGCCCCCCTGAATAATGGGATATTCCAAATCTAAAAGTTCTGTGACTCTTGTCTTCATATAGACTCCTTACATCCGTTCTTATGCGTTCACACCCTTATCCTGCATATACTTGATAACAGCTCCTACCGTTGTAATCTTTTCCAGATCCTCGGAAGGAATCTCCACACCGTATTCTTCCTCAAAAGCCATAACCAGTTCAAACAGATCCAAAGAATCCACTTCCAGATCCTCTTTAAATCTTGTTGCTTCCGTAATTTCCACATTTTCTAAATTCAACTGCTCTTCGATGATTTCTTTTACTCTTTCTAACATAACCTTATTTTCCTTTCTGCATTTCCTTTTGCAACGCAAGGAATTTTGCCCGGCAAAGAATTTTGCGTTACAATTTGTTTTGAGTGTCAAATATTTTGACTGTCAAAACATTTATATACCTATCTGCTGAATCTGTCAATTGTTTTTTTCAATTTGTATGATGCAAATTTTGTTTCATACAAATTTTTTCATGCATATTTCTTTCATACATAATCCGCATACCCCCTGCATATGTTGTATAAATGTTCACGGAGAAATCATTATGAGCGGAAAAACGAAGATTGTAGTACTCAAATTAAAAGAACTGATTTGCGCCGGCATCTTTTTGGTGCTCGGAATTCTGGCGATCATCTTTCTCGCAATCACCTTTTCAGATAAAGAAAATGACACTGCCCCTTTACCACAGGATAGTTCCGCCATCTATGTTCCCGGCACTTATACAACGGCTATGGTACTGAATGGCAGTCATGTAGAGCTTGCTGTTACCGTAGATGAAACGGCAATTCTATCCATTGAACTTACAAATATGGACGAAACGGTCAGCGTAATGTATCCTCTGATGGAACCGGCTTTAGAAGAACTTGCCTTGCAGATCATGGAAAAACAATCCATGGAAGGCATTCAGTATTCTTCCGATAATCTATATACTTCCACTGTTTTGCTCAACGCCATTACGGCATCCTTAAATCAGGCAAAAATCACGTCATCCGTGGAATGAGGCGGAAATTTCCTACTTAATATGAAAAAAACGGACCCGTGGAATCATTTTCCCGGATCCGTTTTTTTATGTGCACCTAGTGGCGCACGTTTCCTGTACAAAGATTTTCGATTTCCTTTAACCAGATTGCTGCGGATGCATCCGACGGCATACGCAGATCTCCCCTTGGAGAAACGCCCACACTGCCCACCTTTGGTCCATCCGGCAGACAGGAACGCTTAAACTGCTGCGAAAAGAAACGACGGTAGAAGGTTTGCAGCCATTTTAAAATCACTTCTTCCGTGTATTCGCCAATAAAAGTATGGCATGCAATCCGATAGATCTTGGATGGTGCAAACCCAAAACGAAGCATATAGTACAGAAAGAAATCATGAAGTTCATACGGTCCCACCAGATCTTCCGTCTTTTGAGCGATCACACCGTCAACGGGTGGCAACAGTTCCGGGCTGACAGGTGTATCCAGAACATCATACAGCGCTTTCTTTAGTGCCTCTCCTTTGCCTTGTGTCTCACAGCAATCGTCCGCATAAAAACGCACCAGATAGCGCACCAAAGTCTTGGGAATGGAGGCATTTACCCCATACATGGACATGTGATCCCCATTGTAGGTTGCCCATCCGAGTGCCAGTTCAGAGAGATCTCCCGTTCCAATGACCATGCCGCCACACTGATTGGCAATGTCCATAAGCACCTGCGTCCGTTCCCTTGCCTGTGCATTTTCATAGGTGACATCATGATTTTCCATGCTCTGTCCAATATCTTCAAAATGCTGCATAACAGCCTTTTTAATATCCACTTCCTGTAACGTACATCCAAGCGTTTTGGCAAGGGTACAGGCATTTTCATAGGTTCTGTCCGTGGTGCCAAAACAGGGCATGGTAACCGCCTTGATCTGTGCGTGTTCCATTCCAAGCAGATCGAATGCCTTTACCGTGACCAAAAGTGCAAGGGTAGAATCCAATCCACCGGACACACCCACAACCGCCGTCTGACAGCCGGTATGCGCCAGTCTTTTTTTCAGTCCGTTTGCCTGAATCGCAAAGATCTCCTCGCAACGTTCTTTCCGCTTTTTTTGATCCGCCGGCACAAAAGGCATTTTTTCAAAGGTACGGCTGAGTAAGGTTTCTTCCTTTTGCAAAGTAAACGGTATCCTCTGATAGTCCCCGTCCTCTTTCCATGCAAAAGAAGTATTGCGCCGTCTCTCACTCATGATGCGGTGGATATCCACCTCCGAATAGATCGTTTTGCCGGCAAACAATGCGGATTCTTCCAGAATCGTTCCGTTTTCTGCGATCAGATGATGTCCGCCAAATACAACATCCTGCGTGGATTCTCCTTCTCCCGCACTTGTATACACATATGCACACAATAGTTTTGCACTTGCTGATGCCACTAATTGTCTGCGATATTCTTTTTTCCCCACGCTTTCATTGGAAGCACTTAAATTGACCAAAAGATTGGCTCCATGAAGCGCATGGTGTGCCCCCGGTGTGATGGAAGCCCAAAGGTCCTCACAGATCTCACAGCCGATCACAAGTCCATCAGAGGACGTAAATAACTGGTTCGTTCCCAGTAAAAACGTATACTCTCCCAACTGTGCATCCACTGCTTTTTCCATACCCTTTGCAAAATAGCGGGCTTCAAAAAACTCATTATAATCCGGGATATTGGTCTTAGGAACCATCCCCAGGATCTGTCCGTGGCATAGGACGGCGGCTACATTGTACAATTTCCCCTGATGGGAAAAAGGAAGTCCCACAAACACGATTGCATCCATTTTTCCGGATGCTTTTGCGATCTTAAGGAGTGCATCCTCACATCCCTCTAATAAGGTTTCCTGTAAAAATAGATCCGCACAGGTATAACCGGAGATACAAAGTTCCGGAAATACGATCACCTTTGCGCCATTTTGCGCACATTCTTCCATCTTCTGTACGATTACTTCTGCATTGTAGACAGGATCTGCCACTTTTATCGAAATGTCTGCTGCCGCGACCCGGATAAATCCATCTTTCATATATAACCAGCCTTTCTCATTGCCATCACATCAACATGATCTGCTTTTATTTTGCCCTTTTTAATAATGCCTTTAATTCTTCCACGGAAAATGTATAGTTTTTACTGCAAAAATGACAGTTTACCTCGATGGGTTTTCCATCTGCAATCATTTCTTTTAAGTCTTTTTCCCCAATGCTGATCAGGGCTTTCTCAATCTTTTCCTTACTGCAGTTGCAGGTAAAAGAAACCGGAAGCGTGTCCGTAAATTCAATATCCATGCCTTCCAATACCTTTTCCAGCATCTTTTCCGGTGTCAGTCCATCATCTAACATGCTCGTTACGGACGGGATCTGCCTGAGATTGTTTTCCAACTGTTCTATGACCGCATCATCAGCAAATGGCATCAACTGGATAATGAATCCTCCCGCCTGTCTGACATCCGCCATTTCCTTATCCATCAAAACACCAAGTCCAACGGAGGACGGCACCTGTTCGGAACTGGCAAAATAATACGTCAGGTCCTCTGCGATCTCACCCGTCTGTAAAACAGTCTGTCCGCAGTAAGGATCTTTTAATCCCATGTCCTTGATTACCTGTAAAATCCCGTATCCAACGGCTCCGCCAACATCCAGTTTGCCGGCCGCATTGGGCGGCAGCATAACGGACGGATTCTGCACATATCCTTTGACCGTACCTTTTGCATCTGCCGTAACTACGATCTGTCCGATCGGGCCATCTCCCTTGACCTGTAAAGTTAAAATATCCTTTTCCCCCTTTAACATGGCTCCCATCATGGCACCACCGATCAGGGTTCGTCCCAGGGCAGCCGTTGCCACCGGACTTAAATTGTGTGCGGTTCTTGCTTTTTCCACCGTATCTCTTGCGGTTACGGCAAACGCACGGATCTGTGCATTGCCGGCGATTGCTCTTACCATATAATCTGACATGTTTGTTTTCTCCCATCCATTTTGGGGTAATCCGAAAATCCAAGGATTACCCTGTTATTTTTCTTTCCCGGTTTCACGCGCAATCATACAGATCCGCTGCGTCTGACCGGTCACTTCTCCTCCGGTATCCGAATCGCTCATGGAAACAAATTCCATTCCCGCTTCTTTTAAAAACCGTTTCATCTCTTCTGCGGTATACCCTTTCTGGTAGTGCGTTTCTTCAAACCGACGGAACAGTTCTCCTTCCTTCACAAAGAAAGTGACCTCATATTCATTGATTCTTTCTTCTTCGTGGTAATAATTTTCCCAGATAAAACTGCATTCTTCCCGATTTTCGGCAATCGTGGCATCCCCGATCACATCCCGGTATTTGTAAACCGTATTAAAATCAAAAATAAACAGCCCATGGGGATCCAGATAATTATTGACCAGTTTAAAAGTATCTATGACATCCTCGTCTTCCAAAAGATAATTAATGGAATCACAGACGCTTACGATCGCCTTTACCGTTCCATACAGTTCAAACTCACGCATATCCTGCTGCAAATACAGGATCGGAAGCCCGGACTTTTCTCTTTTTTCCATGGCACGTTCCAGCATTTCTCCCGAAAGATCAATACCGATCATATCATAACCTTTTTGTGCCAGAAGTTCTGTCAGCGTTCCCGTACCGCATCCAAGATCCAGCACCAGATCCTTTCGGATTCCGTTTTTTTCTAAAATGGACGTTACCTGTTCACACCATTTTTCATACGGTGTCTCGTCCATTAACGTATCATATACATAGGCAAAATCCGTATACGCTTCCATTTATCCCTCACTCTTTTGCAGATATTGTTCCAAAAAGGCAAACATCGCATCCATCTGTTCATCCGTTCCGATGGAAATACGAAGATAATTCTCAATGCGGGGTTTATTAAAGTAACGCACGTAAATACCTGCTTCTTTTAATGCCTCAAACAATTCCTTAGCCGGAACACTGTGGTGGGAAGCAAAAATAAAGTTGGCTTTGGAATCCCCAAAAGAAAATCCCAGTTTGGCAAGTCTCTGTTTGCTTCTCTCCCTCGTGGCAATGACCTTTTGAACACATTCCGTAAAATACGCTTTGTCCTCTAAACAGGTACATCCCACCAATTCCGTCAACCGGTTCATGGTATAAGAGTTAAATGAGAATTTAACATCATTCAGGTACCGGATCAGTTTTGCGCTTCCAAACGCATATCCGATACGGATACCCGCCAGTGCACGGGACTTCGAAAAAGTCTGTACCACTAAAAGATTCTCGTATTTGTCTATAAGTGGCAATGCACTCTGACATCCGAAATCAACGTACGCCTCATCCACAATCACCACCACATCCGGGTTGTTTGCCACAATCTGCTCTATCGCATCCGGATCCATTTCGATCCCCGTAGGGGCATTGGGATTGGGGAAAATAATACCACCATTTTCCTTCCGGTAATCTTCCTTACGGATACAGAAATTCTCATCCAAAGGCTGCACCTCATATGGAATCCGGTATAAATCCGCCCACACATCATAAAAAGAATAGGTAATGTCCGGAAAAAGGATCTTTTTACCGGAATTGAAAAACGTTAAAAATGCCATGGCAAGTACGTCATCGGAGCCTACACCCACAAAAACATTTTCTTTTCCCACTCCGTAAAAATCCGCCAGACTCTCCGTCAATGCCGTCACACAAGGATCCGGATATAAGCGAAGCTGCTCCGTCTCATAGGCTGCCAGTTTTTCTCCGATCGCCGGTGCCGGCGGATAGGGACATTCATTGGTATTAAGTTTGATGATATCCCTGCGCCTTGGCTGTTCGCCCGGAACATAGGGTACTACTTTTCGTACATTGTCTTCCCACTTCATAATTGTTTCTCCTGCCTGTCCTATTCTAATTTATCCTATACCTTTACAGGTTGTTTTTCACATCCATGATTTTACCCCATTTCCATCGTTCGTTCAATGGTTAATGTGATACAGACTTCTTCCGGGAACAGAAAATGCATCTCTTCCCCTTCGTGTCCATCCGCAAAAAGAATAGATGGACGGAAACAAAAGCGGAATGTCTCGGCTTTGTCCACCATTGACTGCGGAATCGTAACACAGTATTGCTCTTTGTGTGAGATCCAGCGTCTGCCCAGATAGTGCTCCTTCTCTTCCATATCCTTTGTATACACGGCAATTGTCCTGCTATAAAACCACAATAACAATCCCAAAAGTGCCAGTAAGAAAAGCAGTACACACATAAGAAGGATCAGTCTGTCCAGTCCGCTGCCGGTTTTTACGGATTTATTTTCCAATACATGGGTGGTCTCCGGTTTTGGTTCATCGATTCTTTCCTCCATCGTAACCTCTTCTTCCTGCGTTTCCCACTCTTCCTGCGTCATGGTTTCCGGTTCTTTTTCTTTGGGCGGTGTCAGGGGAAGCGGGGGAAGGAGTGCCGGAAAAACATTTACCTCAATCCCTGCAAAATGGCTGTTTCCCGCCTTGTCCCTGGCATACACGTAATAGGTACCGTTTTCCGTTACGATTTTGGAGGACTGATCCGAGTAAGAAGCTCCCTTATCCCAGGAAAATGCTTCTTCGGGAATACCGGAGTAATCATCTTCTGCGGATGCCTGTAATATGACCTGCATGTCCCTGCCTTCTCCGATCACCTGCATGCTCAAAGATACAGACGGCTGCACTCTGTCAATCTGAATGATCCGTATCGGTGTCCTGGTATAATTATTATTTTTATCCCGCGCCAGAATCGTAAACTCCGTGTTTTCTTCAAATACCAGATGTGTTTTGTTTGACCATGTACTGCCGCCATCCATGGAGTACCATGCGCCCGCAAGACCGATTCCCGGTGTGCCATCCTCATTTACATCCGATGCCGAAAGATACAGATTCACGTCCTGATTTGTCCATGACGCAGAAACCATGGTGTAACTGACCCTTGGGCCGACGCAGTCAATATTTTCTATCTTTTCATCTGCAAAAGCGATATTTTCCAGTTTATCTCTTACGGCAATTTTTAATACGCCGTTCTTTTTTACCACATGGGTGTTTTCCGCAGTCCATGTATTTCCCCCATCAAAAGAATAGGGCATTTCATGCAGCCCACAGCCTTCTGTTCCATCCGGCTGAAGATCAGACGCTGTTATGTTAACCTCCACAGAGGGGATATTTTTGGTATGGTCATATTCGATACTCTCAATCGTGGGTGGAGTCGTATCCACATTTTGAAACGATACCTCATAAGAAGATGTGTTTTCCAGTGCATCCCGGATCAGGATCGTATGCGTGCCGTTTTCCATATAAAGATGGGATATTTCGTCCGTCCATGTTTCTCCCTCATCATACGAATACGGCAATTCATGAAGCCCACAGCCTTCTGTTCCATCCGGCTGGAGATCCGCCATCTGCGTAAGCGTAACCAGCACGCCTTCCTTCGTCCAGTCCTCTGCCGGTTCCTGCGTATGCGCGGTAATGACCGGTGCCGTCACATCGACATTGCGCACATCAACGGAAATGACCGCCGCTCCGGTATTGGAGCAGGCATCCGCATTCAGGCTGACCGTGTAGGTCCCGCTTTGGTTTACCTCATAGACGGACTCCGTCGTTGCCGGTTCCCCATTCCAGATATAGGGTTTTTCATTTACCACCATGCCTCCCTCATCTTCATAGGAAGCCGTCAGTGTCAGACTTTTTACCCACGCCGTAGTACTCTGTTTTACAATCAGAGCCCCCACGCAGGTACTGCTCCCCTTTCCGCAGCCAAGGTCATAATAACTATAACTTTCTTGCCTTGTCGTAGAATGCCAGCAACCTCTGCCGGACTGGTCTCCAAAATAACTGGCCGCACAATTGCTGCAACTGCTGGTTCCCAGATTCGGCCAATACACCAGCGTACCGCCACAGGGAATTTCTATCGTCCTTGTACCCGTCCTGTGCACCGTATAACAACCGCCGCCGGATGAACCGCCGGTATGTTTATGATAAATATTTTTCTTAAATGTCAGACCCTGCTCGGTTTCCCCTTCCTCACCCGTCTCCGATGGTTGGGCATAATTGTACATGGGAACACTCAAAGCCAGAATCGTGGATATCATCATCATTGGGAAAAAGTTTTTACGAATGTTTCTCTTTTGTGAAAGTAAGGATTTGATTATTTGAAAAATAGACATACTACCTCCTGCTCAATATTCAGTTGCAAAAGATAGTGACTGTATTATATTTGCATTTGTTTGAAATGTAAAGGGGTATTTTGCATAAAAATGAGTTTCGCTTGCGCATCCTCACGGAGTGTTTTTTGTGCAATAGGTAATTTCAAATAAATTTCCTATTGCACAAAAAAAGACTGTGTACATCCCGTACACAGCCCCAACTATTGATTACATCTGAA
>CAYLSH010000042.1:0-5012 GCA_964386235.1 uncultured Lachnospiraceae bacterium
CGGTTCTCATGCCGGCAGTTGGTAAAAGTGTCCGCATGTAAAAAAAATTCCTAAAACCGATCCGTGGATGCAGCCTTAAGAATTCTTTCAGGGTTGGGCTATTCTTTTCAAATAGTCAACAGCTCGTAGGGGAATCGAACCCCTGATTCCGCCGTGAGAGGGCGGCGTCTTAACCTCTTGACCAACGAGCCATTTTCAAAACGCTTGTTTAGTTTATCATAAATTCAGAAAAAAGCAATACCTTTTTTGAAAAAAGATATTTTTAGCGACATTCTACCTATGCAAAGGAGCCCGCTTTCGCGAGCCCCTTACCTGTTTGCGATCGTACGAATGCAGGAAACTCTTTATTCTATTTCATCTTCCTCATCAAAAAAGAAACTTTCTTTTTTCTTTTTGCGGTAGAAATGAACACCTCCTGCAACCGTTCCCGCGCAGACAGCGGACGCAGCCGCAACCGTTCCCAGTACGGCCGCAATCTGTATAACGTCCACATCCGAGGATGCAGCCTGTTCCATTGTAAGATCTGTGAAGTTTTCATCCGTTCCGGCACCGGGCGCGTCTGTAATATCGCCATTGCTGTTTGTATCGTCTACAACCGTAGTTTCTTCTGATACATCGTTTGCAACCGGTTTGTCCGTACCACCGTCTGCTTTTGTCTCATTCTTTGCAAAGTCATTTGCTATGACGGTATCTTTTTTGCCATCACTCTTTACGCTGTTTTGTCCTGCAGATGTCCGGGAAGAAGACTGTGTGCCTGTAGCATTCTTCGCATCTTCTGCTTCCTGTGAATCCGGATTCTGTGTGGCATCCTGTGAAGGTGTGGGTGCTTTCTCTATCGCCGGCAATTTCTCCTGTGGTGTCTGTTCCACATTTTCATTTGCACCTGCGGATATCGTTCCACCGGCATTCTCGCCTTTAAAGATTTCCTCAAACAGCCCCTTATCCTGCCTGATCAGATAGGTACAGGTAATTTCATCCGTATAATTGGAGATTCCCTTTACCGTTACCCGGATCTTAGGTTCTGTCTCCTCATCCGCCACCGGAATGTCATCTTCTGCCACAACGCTGTCCTTTAACTTCGTACTGCCATCGTTTAGAAGCGTATCCTCTACGTATTGGTACGATACAATCTCATAATCTTTGTTTTCATCCAGTCGTCTGCCACTTTCATCCTTTAAAACAGGTTCTGCAAAACAATAGCCCTTTTTATTTTTGAAAGTCACATTGTCCGCAGTCATGCTTACTTTTTTCAGGCTTTTTTTCGTGATCGTATATTCTTTTGTGATCTCTCCCGTAAATCTGCCGGTTCCTGTGATAACCACCACCGGTTTTTGTGACGTATTATCCTCCGTAACCACGGTGTTGTTGCGGTAACTGATCTTATAGTCCGTTCCTTCCTTAAGCAACTCACCTTTAAACATCACCTGAACCTGCGGACCGGCTCCTGCTTTATCATACTCCACGGTATCGGAAACAAGGGCTGTTTGTAATGCGGACTGCATTCCTGCATTCTCCGGCTCATAAATCTGTTCGTTCTGAAAAATGTTATATGCCCTGATGGTAAATGTTTTGGTAAGGGTTCCGGTGTAAGCATTCTTTCCTGTAAAAATAACAGATGCTTTTCCGGTTTCTACATTGTTTTTATAGGAAACGGTATAGTCAAGGCCCTCCCGCAGTGTATTTTTACTCTTGTCCGTAAGCGTTATATTTTTCTGTGTGATGCCGCTTCCCGTGTATTCCTGATCCAAAATACCGCTTGCGGATACGCCCGTCATATCCGTACCGGTAATGGTAAAGGATACCGTCCTGTTTCCGATATAACTTCCCATTCCTTTGACGGTAACCTTACCGGTTCCCACCTGCGTATTATCACTGTAAGAAAGGGTGTAGTCCACGTTTTCGATCAGGGAAGTCCCGCCATATTTTACCGTCACCGCCGGTTTGCAGGCCGCAATGTCTTTTTCACTTGTGTAATCATGACCGTTGTTGAAGCGAACGGACGAAGGAACGCTTATGCTCACTTCCTCCATCAGAATTCTTCTGCTGATCGTAATATACACATATCTTGTACCGCTGTAATTGCCTTTTCCGGTAATCTTTACTTTGTAGGTTCCGGCATCTTTGTATGCACCGGCTGCCGTATCCGTATACTCCAGCGTATAATCCACGTTGCTGACAAGCGCTCTTGTACCATCCAATACCGTTGGACGTACCTTCTGCACGCTTCCTGTATATTCTACAGAAACATTCTCCGCTTTGATGTCCACATGGGAAAGATTTTTGGGCATAATCGTAAAGGTTGCCTGTGTCGTATAGCCCTCATACTTTCCCTTTCCGGTAATGATAACAGTTGGTATTTTATCCGGATCTGCTCCATCGTTTACCAGTTTGTTGTTCTGATAAGTCAGGGTATAGTCCGTCCCCTTCTTTAACAGTACATCTTCGTGATAGACATACACTTCCGGTTTAATCGCATAACCGGTATAGGTCATGCTGCCAACAGGTTTTACATAAAAATCCGCATCGGTTGTTTCTTTAAAATACGGATACAGAGTCATGTCATCATACAGAATCGTATTCTCGTTAACTGCGGTTCCTTTTCCGTCTGTTTCTGTATACCATCCCATAAAATAGGAATCGGCATCCCCCGTCAGTGTCCAGGGTATCTCTTTTCCACCCGCCTCCAGATTAGTCAGGGATTTTCCATATTCTCCCGGAAGTGTCATGAGTGTTTTTCCATCCGTTCCCACAAAGGTTACCATGTATTCTTTTACCGTCACCTGACAGGTTAATTCACTCTGGCTGCCGTCAAATGCCCCCACAGCCGCATGAAGAGTGGTAGTTCCGGCTTTTTTTGCAAAAATCATCCCGTTTTCCACCACTGCCACAGACTCGTCTTCCGATCTCCAGATGGGTTCGATACGATCCGATGTATTCTTTGGCAGATAGGAAACCGTCACCTGTGTGCTTTCCCCTTTATGAAGAGTGAGTTTGTTGCTATCCAGATCCAGGGAGGCTTCCGTCATCGGGATCCGCACCGTAACGTTTACTGTCTTGGTGAATGTCCCCACCTTAGCCGTTACCGTTGTACTTCCACTTTTTTTTGCCGTAATGAGCACCTTTTCATTCTGTTCCCCTTTTTGCGTAAGAGAAAGGATGCTCTCATCTTTTACCGTCCACGTAACTTTTTTATTGTCCGTGGTATCTGCCGGATCATAAGAGACTTCCAGCGTCACTTCACTTGGGATTTCGCCCTTATTATTATATTTGTACTGTGTTTTTCCGTTTTCATCCAGATAAGCCACTTTGTCCAGGGACTCGTCTGCCATGAACAGTTCCAACTGCTCCGTATCCTCGTTTTTCCCTTCCGGTCCAAGCGCAATTCCCTGTAAAGGACTCAGCACCTTAACCGCACAGGTAAATACCTGCGTTTGCGTTTTATCATTGTCTTTATAGGACACCGTTGCCGTGATCGTGGTGTTACCGCTTTTTTTAGCTGTGATCTTACCGGATGCATCCACGTCTGCCACGCTCGGATCCTCCGATGCATATGAGACACCGGTTGTCACAACTATGCCCTTATCTTTTATCTGTAAGGTATAGGTGTCTTTTCCGCTCACGCCCCGTTGTAAGGTAACGGACTTTGCATTTATGGAAAAATCATGTTCGGTCGGCATATTATTGTATACGGGTATTTTAAACACAAATGCACTGTTTAAAGATCCCGCATTACTATACATCTTTTTCATGGACTGTCCTTCTGTATAAGGTGCCATAATATTCTGCATGTACTGATGGAGAGAATCACTTCCATGCTCCACATCAAATTTTTGCAGATAAAGAGTATCCTGTCCTTTTAAAATATAACCGTTTCCAATAAATGCCGCTCCTCCTTCCAATGCTTTGACACGGGTGTTCCACCCCTTTGTCTTGGCATAGGAAAGACCGCTTTTATATACGGCTTCGTTTGTCGTGCCGCTGGCACTGATATTATAATAATTGTAATAGCCTTCATATCCGGGATAGGTGCCGGAAATCATGGGAGATGTTCCGTTTACGCCCTGCTCCTGCACTACACGTGCTGCTAAGTTAAACGGACTTAATCCTCTGGATTTACCGGAGTCAAAAATAACCTTGGCATAGGTTCTGTTGCTTGCATCCCCCGGTACAGTTCCTTTCATAAAGGTATTATTTAAAAACGCCTGTAATGCCTCCTGCGTATGGTAGGAAGCATTGTATGTATTCTGTTCAAACTGGAAAATCGAATTTTCCGTTAAAAAGTTACGGGGATCCATGTAATAGGCAATCCCCTTCTCGGACGCATAGTACCATGTACTATTGATCTGGCTTCCCCGGTATTCTCCCGGCTGGTTATAGTAGATCCAGCTGTAATTACCCATCTGCTCCTTTACGCAGTCAGCCCAGTTGCGGTTTACCCTCATCGGAATGAAAATCCAGTTTGGATGCGCATCTTTTAACTTTCTAAGATTGCTCTGGTAACCGGAAGGAAATTGTTCCACATCTGTGTAGGATGTCCCGCCTGCAGCGGACATAAGCCCTGTCAGGGGAAAAAACGATGCCCAGTCACTCTTCCATTGCAGCAACACCTCATCCGAATACGCAAGATAAGACTCTTCAATATACCCATGGTACAGGGTTTCCCCTTCATAAAACTGCGTTTCATACCAGACGTTTGGGATATAATCCTCCGCTTCGTTGTTATATTCCCATGCCACATCCATTCCCATGATCTGGACCGTCCTTGCCATGGGAACGGAAATCACCGTATCCGAGGAAGCATCCGCTTCTTTCTTTACCTCATAGGAATCCTTAAGATAGACAATGGCATATATGTCCTTTTCCAAAAGGCAGGCATCCAGTGCCTGTGATGCTTCTGCAACCGCCTCCGTGTATTCCGGCGGCAGGGAGGATGTTTTTACCGAAATCAAACTATTAGCCGATACAGAAACCTTTTCTGTCGATGTTTCTGTCGATGTTTCTGTCGATGTTTC
>CAYLSH010000042.1:5112-16675 GCA_964386235.1 uncultured Lachnospiraceae bacterium
CCGATACAGAAACCTTTTCTGTCGATGTTTCTGTCGATGTTTCTGTCGATGTTTCCTCCGTCTGCGTTTCTTCTATCGTATTCTGCGACGCAGAATACGATATCACCTGCCCACTCTGTGTGGCAAATGCCGTCATAGAATGACTCATAAGCAATATGAAACTGAATACCCCCGCTGCAATTCTTTTGTTTATCATACGTTACCATTTCCTTCTATTTGTCCATAACAGATATTTTTGCCGGATCTGTAAAGACCACGTGTAGCATTTTGCGTACCCATTCCGACATGTTCCCTTGTCGTATAACATGGTATAAACACATTGATATCCACCTTCTGTGCTATACATAATACCATACCATCAAACAACTGTACAGGAACCTGGGAATCTCTTCCTTTTTCATAATCATTGTAAAAAAGAGTGAGCATGATCGTTCCGGCTTCCATGGCATCCGACTCCGCTGCCGGTGCCTCAGACACCACACCGTTAATCGTAATCTGGGAGATGCCGGTTGTATTTTGTTTTGCGCAGAGTGCATTTCCGTTGTCCGCAAGCAAAATATCTTTTAACGTAAGTTTTCCGTCATTTTTAGCCGATGCCCCTGCATGCAAACAGGCTTCATCCAAAAGTACCTGTGAAGAAACTGTAATGTTTTTTCCAGCCAGTGTACAATTGTAAAGATACGCCTCTTTTATCGAAACATCCAGAGAACAGTCCACCTCAAAAATAGAATAACCACTGTTATTTTGAGAGTTGTCATGCCCTATATACAATTCTTTCATGCCCCTGATTGCCGCAAACTCTCTTTTTTCTGTTTCGTTTGTTTGCATCCCATCACCGGAAAGAAGGGTAAAACTTCCTTTTGCACCGCCGGATACCGTGTAGGGAACGGTCGTCAACTGCCCGAAGCGATCATACATATCCTTCTGCAAAAGTGTGTAATTTCCGATATTCAGGGTAAACGTAACCTGCTGGTAGGAAAGGTCACTGCCCTTTCCTGTTTTTTTCAAACAGGTCAACCCGATCTTTTCCATGCGCACCGGACATTTCAGTGTGACATTGGCACCCGTGAAAAATATGCCGTTTTCTTCCCCTTCCTGTGAAGTGATCCACACCTGCGCTGCCTTTGTCGGCATTGTCAGGGTTGTAATGGGAGCATCCGCTTTTAACGTATCCCGGTTATAACCGATGGTATCTAAAAGTGTGATCTTATAGAAATTCGTAACATCTCCAATCTTGTCGATCTCTTTTACTGCCTGTTCCCACGTCAAAAACTCTCCATGATAGTACATCTGGTCTTTTGCATATACAACCGTTTCGTCCGCCGTTTTTTCATAGCCTTTTACTTCTACAAGCGGAGCCATATCTGTCAGATACAATCCTGCATCCTGCTTGTACAGATAGGTCTGGGAATCCTGTTCTTTTGCATAGTCATAACTTTCATACACGTTTCCGTCCCCTTCGATACAAATACAGTCAGGAGAAGCCTTGGGAAGGGATGCCAGTTTCTGATACGTCTGCACCTTTTCACCCTTTTTCACAAAAAGTTCTTCCCAATCCGCCGCCGTAAGTTTCCGGTATGTTTTGGTCTCCAGATCATACAGGCGATAGGAAAGGCTCACTTTTGTATCACGGATCGTGCCTGTGATCGACAACTGGGAATTGCCATGTGCACCCGCTTTATTGATCTTTGTAAAATCCGAACAAATCGTAACCTCTGCTGTTTCTTCTGTTTCTTCTGCTCTTCCGATGTTTGTCAGTGATACGGCGGCTTCAGAAGCTAAACGATTGGTCTCTGTCCCATCCGCATAAAGATTAGTAACCGTTACCTTTCCTTTTGCATTTACCACGGCTCCCTGTAAAAGTGTCAGAGAACCAATCTGGATCGTCTTTTCTTCGTCTACCGTATTGCCTTCCAACACCAGATGTCCCTTAGAAGCATTTACCGCTCCCATGGTAAAAGCAGAAGCATTTTCATCTGTGTAAACATTGTTTTTCCATGTCATCGTTACATTTGCAGACGGCACCGGTGTAACCGTATTGCTTTCTGCAAATCCATCCGGCTGCTTGGTATCGATTTTTCCTTCCGTTAACCGGATATTTTCAAATGTAACATCACAGGCTGCTTTCAAAGTCCCCGTATATTTAATCACCGTACAAGGTGTATCCGAATTGCCCGTATTCTGCGGCACACAGCCTTTAATGGTAATCCCAGCAGCTTTGGATGGCAGAATAAAAGCACCGTAAGCCGTTCCGTTTTTGGCTGTTTTTATCTCATTTGTCTCATCGGAATATAGGAAAAGGATCTCATAAAAAGCTTCCTGATCCGCTTTTGCATTGATCATTTCCACGCAGTCTTCATATGTTTTTGCATAGGAAATGCTTCTGTCCGTTCCATCCTTTGTTTTCTCAGTCAGGCGGATCTGCATGTTTTTCAGATTACCGTTTTTAACATATCCTTTTTCTTTGTACGTTACCAGATTATCCCTGGTTATCCCTTCGTTATTATCCGCTATGCTTCCGTCAGCCAGACTTCTGAATGGATAAGCACGGAAAGCAGATGCATCCGCTTTCTTTGCCTGCACCAGTTCCACATCCGTATACGAAGCACATTCTTTTTGACAGTCTTGCTCTAACAGGGAAGACGCATCCGCAAGGGTTGCATCCGGCTGATACACCTTGCATAACAGAGTGTTTTCCACCTGTCCGTTCACGACAAACTGCGGGTGACCATTCTTATCCTGTCTGCTGCCAATATAGTGATTGCGTCCTTCTTCAGTCTTGATCGTTCCCACCGTCATTTTTCCAAGAGAATCCCAGGAAGAAATGCCGTCGCCACTGCCATTATTAAGCATCAGCGTATTGATGGTAACCGTGCCATCCGAAACCAGACGGGTTTTACGTAATTCCACGATATCCACATTGGAAACGCCTTTCTTAATCAGCAGATTGCCGCAATCGGTAAGACATACATAAGTTGCATTTTTCGTACCACCGATACTGCTGATAAAGCCCGTCTTTTTCGCATCCACTCCATCAGGAGGAACCTGCATGCTGACTCTTTCCAGCAAAAGAGAGGCTGCTTTTTTATCCTTGGTAACCTGTAAAGAGGTATCTGCCGGTGTCAGATCTTTTCCGCTCTTAACCGGATTTAATACAAGATCCTGCAGGGTAATATTGCCGGAACCTGCGATATTTCCGGTAAACGTAAGGGTCGTCTTCTGTGCATCCTTTCCCATCAGACTGACTGCTGCATACTGATTTGCTTTTGGCAGATAAAAGGCACTGTAGGGATTGGCATCCATTACATTCGTGTCGATCTCATTTCCTTTTTTTCCGGATGCTAAAAAGCGAATCTCATAGGAAAGGGAAGCATCCGCTGTCGTATTAATCTGCGCCACTGCCTGATTTAAATCCAGACAGACCATCGTGTTCTTAATTGCTAAAGTCGCATCGGAATAAGAACCGCTTAATTGTACCAGATCCTGATTTAACGTTTTATCGGCAAGATACACACCCTTGTCCGCTTTTACCAGGGTAAGAGCATCGCTGTTTTTCGTAAACTTCACCTTGCTTTGATCGGATAATTCGCAACCCGCAACCAACGAAAAAGCATCCGTGTATGCTTTGGGAAGGGTCATTACTTTCGATGCATTGGAAAGGGTTACTTTTCCGTTTTTCTTTGTAAGCACCGTTACAAAATAGCCATCCTGTAATGTAAAGGTAATCGGATGCGCCGGATCTGTATTCAGAATCTGTTTCTGAATCGTAAGATTGGGCGATTTGTTATCCGCACTACGGGAAAAAGCAAGGGTATTGGCATTTCCTTCATTCTTTACGGTATCCACTGTTACGGCTCCGTCTGCACGCAGGGTAACACCGGTTCCTTCCGGTTTTGACTGCAAAGTCAGGATCGTACTCTTTATATTGCCTTTCATGGCGGCATCCCGGTTTACGATCACTTCTGCGGCATTACTGATACCGCCCGTCAGGGTCAAACCTTCCGTTTGCAGCGTCACGGTCTGCTTACCGTTTCCTGTGATGTCCTTTAATGCCATCTTTTCTTCCTGCCCGACAGAAACATCCAACAAGGTTAGGTCATAACCACCAGCCACAATGCTAAAAGCAGTTCCCGTTTTTTTATCGGACGGTGAAAAACAGATGTTATCAAAAATCGTGGCACACTTTAGCGTGATATTTCCGGTAAAATAGAGTTTCTCCTGCTGTTTTGAGGGTAAACTCGTGATCATTACGCTTTTTGCCTGCGTCGGCAATGTTACACTCACCGGCGTTTTCAGGGTTCCGTTTTCTTTGGTCAATACAAACGTATACTCCTGCGTTTTGTTCTTTTGTGCATCCACATCCGCAGAGGCTTCTTTAAAGGAAGGATAAAAACCAAGCAGATCATCGGTATCCGTTCCTGTATAGTCCCCTTTGTATACGGCAAGATATACCTGGCTGCCATTGTATACATAGATTTTTCCACCCTGCTTTAACAGCATATAGCCATCTATATTCTCCGTAGCATGATAAATCCCGTTTGGATAATTTTCCTGCGTCAATCTGAAATCCGCACTCTGTGCCTTTGCTGCCGTCAGTAACTGCACTTTACCGGAAGTTCCTGCCAGTGTCTTCAGATTCACACACTCATTTTTATTTGCCGCCGTTATTTCACGGTATACTTTCACTTCAATGGGAGCACAATCCGAACTTCTGCTCACTTCTCCACTGATGTTTAAATACGGTTCCTTTCCGGCCGCCTTTAATCTGGTTTCTAAACATGCTGCATCACTGTCAACATATAAAGTTCCCTTGATATCAAAATTCGTGTCCGCATGTATGCACGCCTTTCCACTTCCCGTAAGGGATACCTTTTTTAAACTGACTTTACCTGCAACAAGCAGTTGGGCATCCTCTCCCTGATAATCCTCACAGGTAAATTCCGCCTTTGACTGCGGACTGATTACCTGAATCCTGCCGGAAGATTCCAATTCTTCGTTGGATCCGGTCACACTGCCGGATACTACCAGCGTAGTAATCTTATTTTTGCTTTCCGTATACGAAACCGAATTTGCGGCATTTTTATATGCCTGTAAGATCAGATTGCAGTCCTCTAATCTGACTTCCTTCATATTCGTTAGAGAACCGTAGATCACATTGGTTACCACTTTGGTTTCACTTGCTGTATCGTTTTCATTTGTAATCGTATGAATTGTCCCCTCTTCATCCAGGGTCAATATCGTTTTATTACCACCATTTAAAACAAGGGGCGTATTGAATGTATTGTCTCCTTTTACCGTCAGCGCATAGCCGGAAGTCTGGAACGTAAGAGCCGCCGGGTAATGCTCTTTTACAAAATTTGCCGTCTGGTATACACTTCCGTTCTTGAGCATCTGTACAAAGGATACATTTTCCAATACAAGGTCACAGGTCTGTGTGATGTTATTGATAAATCCTAATTTAACTTTTTGCAAATTGTCCGATTCCGTCCGTACCGTCAGGGTATCTACAACATTTTTATTGGGCATGGTCAGCGCCTTCGGCACGCCACCCTGCTGATCCGCACCGGATATTGCAGTAAGTGCCGGAGTCAGAGTCATTGTATAATCACACTTTGTTTTCCGGTTGTTGATCTCTAAAACCGCATCCTGGAAAGATCGGCAGGCAATCTCGATTGTCTTGTTTTGTGTTTCATCCAAGTAGGATAACAACACACCGGCTGCATTCGCATTCTCCTTATAACAGGTCAGATAACCGTCTGCTTTTACTAAGGCTGCTTCCTGATTTTTCTGGGCAGCCTTGATGGATGGATAGGTTACTGTCAGGGCTTTTGCCATTGGCACACCGTTTCTTACCATCGTTTCCATGTCCGAAGCATCCAGATCCAACCTGCTGTACTGACCGGATACTTTCTCCATTAAATCTAAATATAAGGTATGGTTATCTTCTGAAATCACTTCCCCTGCAATCGTAATCTGCGGTGTTACTTTAGTTACCATTCCCTTACTTCTGCTGACCGTTGCTGCTCCGGTCAGATAGGCATCTTTTTCTACTGCAATCGTTCCCACATTCACACTGCCCTCTGCGGATAATTCCGGATAGGCAGGCTGTTTTCTCATGGACTGATATGAGGTTGAACGCGTATTTTCTCCCGTAAACACAATCGTTCCCACGTTATTTACATTGCCGGCCACATACAATTCCGTATCCTGTAAAATGAGGGCAGACGTTCCCTTTATGCCGGATCCGGTAATCCCGCTTATCCCGGCAACGGTGGATTCCACAATGCAGGATTGGAGGGTCAATGCATATTTCCCCAGTGTAACCGCACTCTTTGCCTGCGGAAGCAGTACAATATCCTCCAAGGTCAGGTCACTCTTTAAGGTAATACCGCCTTTAAAATACAGTTCCGGCAAAACCAGTCCGCTATCCGCTGCGATTGTAAGCCCGGCAGTCTTAACAGGAAGTGTCAGTGCCTTATTTTTAAATGTCACAATTCCTTCTTCAGCATTTACCAGTTCCACTCGGTAATAACGACTACTATTATCCAGTTTATCAATCTCAGTCAGAGCATCCTGCAAAGTCGAAAATGCACTTTCATAACTATAGGTTCCGGTTTTGCTTCCGGTTGAATACAGTCTTACATTTTCTTCTGTTTCCCCACAGTAAATGTCTTTATTTTTTACTTTATAAGTTCCATACGAAACACTTGCTCTTTGTAAGGTTTCGCCCTGCTTCTTCCATTTGGTACCCAGACTAAACCATGCAGCTCCGGCTTTTTGTGCCGTTGCGATCAAAGTCTGCGCTGCATAACCGTTTTCTTCCATGGATCTGACCTTAAGTGTTATGGCATTGCTTCTAAGCATGGTCTTTTTACTGACACCCGGTCTGCTTATGGCCACATTTTCGTCTTCCGTATCCACGGGTGCCACAATATTTCCACTGATCACAAGCCCGTTTTTCCCCGTATTTCCTCCATAACAAAGCATATTATACGGGTCGTTGCTCTGGATCGTCTTTAATGCAATCCTGTTGATGCAGTCAATCGTTGCCGATGCCATGGTAAGCGTATCAGAAACGGTTAGAGAATCCGCCCTAAGCACAGTATCTGTCACAATCGCATCCCCTGTCAGATTAACACTCCCTTCCATATTCAGAAAACCCAGGGAGGTAACGCTCTTATCCACCTCTACCGTTGCATGTGCAAGGCGTAAAGTTGATTTATTGTTTCCGGCAATGGAAGCAAAGTGTGCCGCTGCTTCCTGCATGTTAAGTTCTTTTCCATTTAAGGTAACGGCACTGTGGTATTCCTGATAATTCCTTGTTTTGCTGTCATATTTTACAGCCTCTAACTGAATGTTTTCAAAAGCCGTATCCGTATTCAGACGAAGATCTCCGGTATAAGTCAGGGTGATCTTCCGGTCATTTTCCGCGGATCCTTCCGTTTCTCCCACAAAGGTAATGCTTTTTACTTTTCCAGGCAATGTCAATTGTGAAAGCAGATCGACATCCTCACTGATCTTAACCACATAATCCGTTTGGGAATTGGATAAGGTATCCAGATATGCAGCCGCATCCGACCAGCGAATAAATCTCTTGAGGAGTGTCTGATTAACACCGTCCGCCTGTTTTGCATAAATGGAGATCCATTCCCGTCCCACATAAATTCCCGTATCCTGCTGGTAGATCCGGGAATACGTTTCTCCTTCCTCTGCCTGTTTTTGTTCAACTACAAACAGCTCCGTGGGGAAGGTTTTTATACCCGTACTGAATAATTTGGTCTGCGGTTTTAATAACTGAAGAAGTTCTTCCTTATTTTCCTTCCCAATCAGATCTTCGGGATCCGCTTCGGGTGAAAGTACGCCAAAGGATACTTGTAAGCCCTCTTTTTGGGCACTTACCTTTCCTTCAAAGGAAACTGTACAGGAGTTGCTTACTCCCTGCAGACCTTTATCAGAAGCATCCGGCATGCGATAGACATGGGCATATTCCACTTTATTGGAGATATCCCCTGCCTCTGACGACATGATCTTCGTATTGTAGATCTTTGCATTCTCCGTAATCAGGAAATAGGATCCCTGATCCAACGCAGTCAGTCCATTTGTTTTCTGTACATACTGATCCACGATCAGCATGGGGGTGTTTGTCTCATCCCCTCCATACTGATTGTATACATTTTGAACGTTGTTTAATTTAATAACATATGCTATGGAATTGTTGATAAAATTGGTCACCCCAATGGTCCCCAGTTTCCATGCACCACTCTCCACTCTCACCTCTTTGGCATTGATAGGAGAAGTCACCGTATTAAAATGATTTGTTCCCGAAAAAAGGACAGTTCCGTTTGTTGCTGCAAGCGTTACATTTGTAATGCATGCCTGTTCTTTTCCTTCTGCTCCCTGAATCCGGCATACATAGCCATTTTCCCCATTCTTTGCCGTTGTACTCAGTTTGGAATCCCTTGCTGACAAATTCACAAACTGCAGACTGTTTTCCACATTCATAACGGCTGAAGTTGTGATGGAATACCCATTTAAGTCTACATTGCATTCCTGATCTGCTATTTTGGGTATTGCCTTCCAGTCCAGTTCTGTTACAAAATTAGGGAAAGTTATATTTGCATTTAATTTCGCACTTTCCAGTAATATAACGGTATACTTACCCTTCTTTCCTCCAAAGTCCGTTTTAAGTCCTGTCACTGCTTTTTCCAAAGATGTGTAGGAAACTTCCGTTGTGTTTTCCTCTTCATCCGTATAGGAAACCTTGAGTGTAATGCGTGCTGCGAGCAGTCTGGTCCCCTCGCAGACAATGCTTTCATCTTCCGCAGCATCCGCCATCCTGAAATATTTATTTGCAATAGATGCCGTATTTTTTTTGACAATCGCAATGGTCTCTCCGCTTGCAAATTTCTTAGGAACGGCTTCTTCATACGTTCCGTCACTTTTTTGCGTTATCTGCTTTTTTGCCATCACAAACTTTAATTCTTCACCGTCACTTACAAGATCCACACCGCTTTCTAAGGTAAAGGAACCCGTGCTCTTTGTTATTCCGTTTTCATCTACGACCTGCATAATATTGAAAAAACGTTTATTCAAATTATTGCCGCCATAGACATAAATCCTTCCTAAAGACAAATCGCCCCAAAGATTTAGTATTGCATCTTCATCCCAAATATTTGCCGTCTGCGTTACCTTCAGATCGCCAATATCATAAGTTCCTTCATAGATTGTCATATCCTCTGTCTTTATTTTTCCAAGCAGCCGGATTCTGTCCTTTCCCGCATAGTTACTAATGGACAAACTCCTTGCCGACTGAATGGTGGATGCCGCATCCATATAAACATCCCCCGAGATACTTACCGATCCGCAGGAACCGATCTGAACATTCTTCAGATAAAATTTCACATCTTCGTTTTCTTCATGAATAACACCCGTACTGTAATCCTGATAAACATCACTATCTACATGGAATCCCGGATCTGCCTGTTCAAAAGTAAAACGCAGGTTTTCATAAATAATTTCGTCATTTCCGTTATAGGGTGCATAGATGAAAAATCCGTTTGTCATTGCTGCATATTTTACATCCACCGTTCCGTTATGAACCTTATCCATGGAGATTTCGACACCGTTTCTGGCAGTCAGTTTATGTCCGTTCAGGTCCAATTCGCAATAGGACACCGTCTTAGGCAAAATCAGATCTTTATCTCCAACATCCGCATCTTTTTGCAATACCACTTTATAACGGATCGGGTTCTCCTCACTGCCCGCCGTCGCATTATACGCGCTCAGGGAATCCACCGCTCCTTTTACCGTAAAACTTTTTCCGATCAGTTCCTCACCCGCATACAGATATACGGTCGGAATATAGGTCGAACCGGCAATCTTAGCCAGATAGTTTTCTACAAAACGCGGATCCGATAAAAAGATACTCTGATACTGCGTTCTGGCAAATTCTCCCTCCGCCTTACACTTAATTCCGCTGGTAGCATCGTAGTAATACCAAAGGTCATTTTCTTTATCAATCTGAACAATGTTGTAGGTATGATAGTTTGCATCCGTACCCGAAAGGATCTTGGTGGCAATCCCAAACTCACGCAGAAGCCTTGTCAGATAGAGAGAAAATGCCTGACAAGTACCCACATTATTTACGATCGCAGAATATGCCCCATGATACTCTCCGGCAGCCGTTCCTTTATAACGCACTTTACTATGTATATAATCACAGCAGGCATCTGCAATTGCTTTTCGTTCCGCATTCGTATAATCGCCGTCCGCCTTATAATACTGCGTATAAAGGCTATGAAGTCCACCCTTTTCATTTTGCAGCAGATACTGAATGGCATCCGTAACCTGCTGTTCCTCTGCTTTAGTGGTCACGTACTTTTGTTTGGACTCTATTTCCCAATAGTTTTCCATCCCAAATGATAGCGGTGTAATGATCCAATTTTCGGTTAACCCACTGCCGTTTTTGTCAAAATTCTGCCAATAGATATAATCGCCCTCATAAGGCTTCATGCCCGCTCTTTCACGGTTAAAATCAAAGACAGCTTCCGTTCTTCCGTCTTTTTTCCACTGCTGATACACAGCATCTGTCACATAATATATGCCATGCTCCTTACGCTCCACCATATCCTGACGGATTGCTTCGGACAAAAGTTCGGAAGAAAAATAAATGCCATTTGTTCCGTTTGTATATTTTACGTAGGTATCATTTCCGGCTTCCTGTATCGTAATCGGAATCTGTACCTCATATTTGCCTTTTCCTTCCTCGAGATACACATATCTGTAGACATACAGATAATAGATATCCTGAGTACTTACGGCATCTCCGGCCGCCACTCCTACCCTGTCTTTTCTTTCAAAGTCCATTGGGACAAACTGAATGTAGGATTCATCTACGAGATTCTTCCGGTCTGCATCTGCATACACTTTCCAACTGATCGAATCATCCGGATAGGTATCTTCATCCCCATCTGAAAATTGATAAGTCAAGGTCTGACCATCCTTTACCAGTACCAGCTGCAGTTCCTTATATTCTTCCGGTCGCAGAGTCAGTTCGTCCACACGTTCAAATGTCTCATTGCCATCCCCGTCCTTTGCAATCGTTGCAATATACATTTCGCTGCATGCATTTTCTTCATCTAAACGAACCGCTTCAATCTCCGTTTCCGCCTCAGTGGTGGTTTCTTCTATGGATGTTTCTTCCATGGAAGTCTCTTCCATTGTGGTCTCTTCTGCGGAAGTTTCTACTGTCGATGCCTCCCCTGTGGACGTCTCTCCTGTTGATGCCTCTCCTGTGGATACCTCTCCTGTCGACGTCTCTCCTGTCGACGTCTCTCCTGTGAATGACTCTCCTGTAGATACCTCTCCTGTGGACGTCTCTCCTGTCGACGTCTCTCCTGTGAGTGACTCTCCTGTAGATACCTCTCCTGTGGACGTCTCTCCTGTGGATGGCTCCCCTACAGAAGAAGCTACCATTGCAGTGACTTCCGAAGAAGATGTCTCCGTCACCACATTATTTCCCATTGTCATATTTGAAGATGCCGATGCACTTATCGTATTCCCT
>CAYLSH010000043.1:0-9811 GCA_964386235.1 uncultured Lachnospiraceae bacterium
ATAATTAGAGCCATTTTAGAGTCAAACGGCATAAAGAAACCCTGGAAACGCCCATTTTATCGGCATTTCCGGGGTTTCGTCCGTTACTCAAACTCAATCGTTGCGACCGGTTTCTTCGTGATCTCATACACAACACGGTTGATGCTGGGAACTTCGGCCGTGATGCGGTCAGCAATCTTTTCAAGGATGTCGTAGTCAATCCTTTCGATGGTTGCAGTCATGGCATCGATGGTGTTGACAGCACGGATTACGCACATGTAGCCCATGCTTCTTGCATTGTCACGGACACCAACGGCTTTAAAGTCAGGTACCACGGTGAAATACTGCCATACCTTTTTATCCAGTCCTGCTTTTGCGAACTCATCACGTAAGATGGCATCGGATTCACGAAGTGCCTCCAAACGGTCACGTGTGATGGCTCCGAGGCAGCGAACGCCAAGTCCCGGACCCGGGAATGGCTGACGGTATACCATCTCTGCCGGTAAGCCAAGTTCAATACCGCAGGCACGAACTTCGTCTTTGAACAACTGTGCCAACGGCTCCACCAGTTCAAACTGTAAATCTTCCGGCAGACCGCCTACATTGTGATGTGATTTTACACATTTCGCCGTCTTGGTGCCGGACTCTATGATATCCGGGTAGATTGTTCCCTGTCCTAAGAAATCAATCCCTTCCAGTTTTCTTGCTTCTTCTTCAAAAACACGGATAAATTCGCCACCGATAATTTTTCTCTTCTGTTCCGGATCTGCTACATTTTCCAGTTTACCAAGGAAACGATCCGTAGCATCCACATAGATCAGATTGGCATCCAACTGATTCTTGAACACTTCTACAACATTTTCGGATTCATTTTTTCTCATCAGACCATGGTTAACATGTACACAGGTCAACTGCTTGCCAATGGCCTTTAATAAGAGGGCTGCTACAACGGAGGAATCCACGCCGCCGGATAATGCCAGCAGTACTTTTTTATCGCCTACCTGACGACGAACGATCTCAATCTGGTCAGCCACAAAGTTCTTCATATTCCAATTGGCTTCTGCCTTGCATTCATCAAAAATAAATGCCTTAATGTCTGCCTCAGATGGCATAACGTCGTATTTTTGGGCGCATTTTGCAGTTGGGTGATCGATTGCTATCATCGGATACCCCAGTGTATATAATTCATCCGATACTTCTACCGGTGTTCCGTCCACGATGCGGTTTTCACCACCATTTAAGATAATACCTTTCACATTATCAAGTGCTGCAAGTTCCTGTGGTGTAATATCATGTGGATGAATCTCACTGTATACACCAAGATCACGGATCTGTCTGGCAAGTACCGTATTTTCTGTGCTTCCCATGTCCAAGATAACAATCATGTCCTGTTTCATCGTCATTTTCTCCTTAAAATTATGAGTCTCCTGTTGGAGTTTCTTCGTCTTTCGCTTTTCTGAAAAACTATATTCATTATAGTATAAATCTTTTTTTCAGAAAAGACGTTGTGCTTACTTTTTATACTTTTATTTTGCAAACCAGTCAAAAAGCAAGGGCACACTGTCTAAACTCTTTACTTTTGCAAATAAATATTGCTCGGTTTCTGCCGTCGGTTCATCCTGATCCGGTATCATAACCGGATAACAGCCCGCCCTGTAAGCGGACAGGATGCCGGATGGTGAATCTTCCAGTGCAAAACACTCTCCCGGCGCAAGTCCCAGTTTCTCTGCAGCAAACCGGTAAATATCCGGTTCCGGTTTCCCTCTTTTTACCATATATCCGCTGATCAGTTCGTCAAATGCATCCTTCAGACCCACGGATTCCAGATAACTTTCCGTTCTTTCTAACGGGGAGGATGTTGCGATCGCTGTTTTAATACCATTTTCCCGTAAATAGGTAAGCAGCATGCGGATGCCGGGTTTGGTCTCCACGCCTTCCCGTGCGATAAAAGCATCCATCAATTCAATCCGCTTTTGTTTTACTTTTTCATAATCCACCGGCCGGTCAAAATAGGACTGCATTTTTTGTGCGCCAAAGGTTCCGCTTAAGCTGCGAAGTCCCAGTGCCTGTTGTCTTGTCATCGGGTATCCCAGTGCAATTGCCGCTTCCATCCAGAAACGTGTATATAATTTTTCCGTATCCAGAACAAGGCCGTCCATGTCAAATAACACGCCCCTGATCTTTGCCTGCCGGTTCCATTTTTCCGCCGGATACAAAGTCACATTGTTTTCGCTCTCTGTCATCATGCCGGTTTGTTTCCCTTCCAAATATATACTGCTATTTTTGCATAAAACATGGTATAATACAAGGCAATTGTGAACCTACTCACCCCAAAACACTCATATGAAATCGAGGAAAACATGAACGATCTGGAACAATATTACAATAAATTCAATGAAGAAAAACGCTTAAATTCCCGCCATGGGCAGGTGGAATTTCGCATCTCCATGAAATACATTCATGAAATGCTTGCCCAAAAACAAAAGGAACTTCCGCCGGATGCCTCCCCGGCCGACATAAAGATTCTGGATATCGGTGCCGGAACGGGACGTTATAGTGTGGCACTGGCAAATGAAGGGTATGATGTGACAGCCGTAGAACTGGTAAAATACAATCTCGGTATTCTAAAAAAGAAAAACAGTAGTGTAAACGCCATGCAGGGCAATGCACTGAACCTGAAAAAACTGGCAGACAACACCTTTGATATTACGCTCCTGTTTGGTCCCATGTATCATCTTTTTGGCATGGACGACAAGAAAAAGGCACTTTTAGAAGCCAAACGTGTTACGAAAAAGGGCGGAGTCATCCTCGTTGCCTACTGCATGAATGAATACGGTGTGATCACCTATGGTTTTAAAGAACGCCATGTTTTGGAATGCATGAAGGAAGGACGTTTTGACGATACTTTTCAGACAAAGTCCCTTCCCGAACACCTCTATGATTATATGCGCATAGAAGATATTTCTGCTTTAAATACCGCCTGTGACCTGACACGCTATAAGATCCTTTCCCCGGATGGGCCTGCCAATTACATGAGACCCTTTCTTAATCAATTATCCGCGGAAGAATTTGAAGCCTTCGTAACCTACCAGATGGCAGTATGCGAACGCCCCGACCTGATCGGTGCCGGCGCACACACGCTGGATATTTTATATAAATAACCATAACAGCGCCGTTTTTAGCGACATTCTACCTATGTAAAAGCGTGCGCATCCTCACGGAGTGTTTCTTGTGTAATAAGTAATTTCCGAGAAATTTCCTATTACACACAGAAAAAAACTCCGGACATGCCGGAGTTTTTTCTATTCACTCTGTAATTTTTCTGCTTCTTTTGCTAACGCATCCATGATGTCCGTAACATGGGCAACACTCTGAAGATTGGTGTTACATACTGCAAGTGTCTCACCGGCACCATCCATTACTTTCTGTGTTACCTCATATACGTTATCAATTCCTTCTTCAATCTGTTTATTTTCTTCCATTACGACATCCACGGTCTCTTTTAAAGAAGCTACCTGCTTCACAATTCCCTGTGTGCTCGCGTGAATCTTTTCAAGATTGGAAGCCGTAGTATCCACATACTGATTCTGTAAACGGCTGCCTTCCAATAGAGTTTCTACGGATGCTGTCATATCATCGATGGATTTCACGATCGTTTCTATAATCTCATTGATCTCGCCCGTTGCACTATTGGTCTGGGCGGACAGATTGGAAATCTCTGTGGCAACAACCGAAAATCCTCTTCCGGCTTCTCCTGCTCTGGCAGCTTCAATACTGGCATTTAATGCAAGGAGTCCGGTCTGGCTTGCCACATTACTGATAAGTCCCATGATGCCCTGCATCTTATCTGCGTATTCTTTCAATTCGGACATTTTTTCGGCAACCTGTGTATTGTATTGTTCCGATGTTGTTACCTGATCGAGAAGTTCTTTCATAACCCGGTTGCCTTCCACCAGATTGTCCTCGGTACTTTGTACTTCTTCTGTAATGGACTGTACCGTCGTCTCCACACCAAGAATGTAGTTATGAATCTTCTCCGTATTCTGTTTCTGTATCTCAATGGCATTTACGGACTGATTCACACCTTCCGTAACATTCTCCATCTCATTCTGTGTTGTACCGATCGCCTCTTTCAGGCTTTCCGTTTCAGCCACGGCATCCGTAATATTATTGGTGATGGAGGAAGCAACTCCCAATGTTGTCTGCAAAAGTGCTTCTGACTGCTGTCTCTCAAGATCCGCTTTGGATATATTGGCCCGGTTAATGTCTTCGATCTTGCGGATTGCCAAGGTTACAAATGCAAGTGTAAGGATCAGACAAGCCGTAATAATCTCCGCATTGGTCATGGCGGTGCCGGTTAACTTACCCTGTAATCCCAGCATGAAAAGACGCCCCACATTGACTATCAATGCATAAATTCCTAACACATACAGAAGTTTCATGTCAATGTATACCATCAGAATAACCAGTGCCACAATCACATAGCAGAAAGCCAAATCCGATGAAGTTGTCATCATAATATAGCCATATAACAATCCAAAGCCGATTCCTGATATATAACGAACCAATACCGAATCTTTCTTTTTCAGATAAGTGAAAATCGCGCCTACACTGGGAAGGATACAGAGGGCTGCAATCAACGCATATGACCCGATCGACCTTACTCCCTTCAACACCTCCATAAAGTACGCCAGCGCCAGAACCGCATTCATAATCGTAACACCGATCAGCGATGTCTTATTCATGGTCTGAACCGCATTGGATCTTTCCGACAAATCCAGTTGTGTTTTTCTCATCCTGCTACCATCCCTTCTTAAATCATTTCATCTGTTACTTTCTTACTATTATTATAAAGGGATTTTTTCTCAATAGCAAGATAAAACCGCGATATACTACCTTTTTTACAATAATTTATACTTCTTCCGGATGTTTTTCATAATATCTTGAATGATAAGTATATAAGCATATCTGACACAACCAGATAAGAGATACCATCGTAACCGGCATAAAGCCAAAGGAAAATACTTCATTTGCAAAAATACAGAATAGCCACAAACCTACAAAGAGAGTATTCATTTTCACATAGGTTTTGTAGGCGCTCTTGTAAATAAGAAGCCTTTCTGCCTCATCGCAGCTCTCTTCCCATTTCTTCACAAATTTCGTATCGTACACGCTGCCCCTCTTTTCAGGATTTAACTCTTTTACCATATTGATGATCATTTTCTGACCAATTGTAACCAGCGCTATCGCTCCAATAAATCCTCCGACGTGGCATATGTCTGAAAGTAAAGATCCCTCCGCCAAAGCATGGAATCCGATGGCAAAGAAGAAGTAGACAATCACGGTACCAATATTTAAAGCACTTAATACATTTCCAAGCATGGTATCCATTTCTTTATACTCTTCCTCGTTTTCACCATCCCAGGCTTCCATCTTTGTCCTTACTTTTCTGCAAGTAAAAAGTAAAACAGGCAGCATTACGATCACATATACCAAGCTGATATATGGAGCTACCATCATCCCCATCCGGCTCAATGCTTCTGCCAGACCAGATGCCATACTGCTTTCTCTCATGAGTGCAATGACTACTCCACACATCATTCCAACCAGCGCAGAACAAAGTATAATCACTGCAAATCTTTTTCCAAACTTTTTATCCTCTTTTTGATTTTCCAATCTCTTTTCTTCACTCATACTAATCTTTTTCATATCCTTTCATTCTCATGATCTACTGTTGTTATTCTTCCTCGTATTCAAAAATGTTTTCTACCGGTACCTCAAAGACTTTTGCGATCCTTAACGCCAATGTGACGGACGGTGAATAATCCCCTCTTTCAATCTGGCTTATGGTCTGCCTGGAAACTCCAACCATCGCTCCCATCTCCTGCTGATTTACGCCAATCCTGGCACGGTACTCTTTTAAATGATTCAAAAGTGGCATACTTTTTCCTCCTGACTACCTTTTTTGTCATTCTGACAACTTTACTTGTCACATGTGATGTAACAAAAATAGCACTGACAACTTTACTTGTCAAGTGCTATTTTCTATTTTTTTCCATTTTTTATCTTTTTGTCTTTTTATTCTTCTGCTTTTCTTCCAGTTTCTTGTATTTATCGGCTTTCATCGCCGTTGGCACCAGATTATCGATCAGACTCTTATCATAATACTTTGCATTGATAAATCCAAGAATGGAAAAAGTAAGAGCACCCACGAAGTTGACAAACAGATCTTCCATCGTATCGATCAGACCAATATCCAGATATCCGCCTGCTCCCAGTTCCTGCCCATTTACCACGACTTCTTCGATATCATTTATCACAATCCGCCTATTGCTGTTCGAAGGATCCAAAAACGTGGAGGAAATGGAATGCACCACCGTATCTTTTTGCATATCCAGGAAAAAGAACCGGTCCATGCCGAATTCAAAAAACTCCCACATCACGCCGATTGTCATGGAAAAACAAAACGCTACAATTGCTAAAAACAAGGGCGACAGGGTAAATCTAAGCCTTTCATCCCGATTTAAGATCTCAACCAGGGAAAGTCCCAATGCCGCACACAAAAATCCGCTCAAGGTGTGCAGGATCGTGTCCCAATACGGAAAATGAATATAAAAAGATGCAATCTCGCCCAATATCTCTGCCGCAAAAATAAATAGCAGAATAATGATCTCCAGCGCGGAGGGAAACTCCATTTTAAAAGTTACCTGAACAACGCTTGGCATTATCATTAAAAGTAAGGTCAGCACACATAAGAATACCTGCTCAAAATTCTGATTAAAAATCTGTAGAAGCAGCATAATAATTACGAGCAGTCGTAATCCCGTATAGACCATAAATGTCTTTTTGTTTTCATGGAGTTCTGTCATGACCTCACTCCAGAATTTTTGGAATCTCTTTTTCATCTTGCATCATCTCCAGTCGTTTATTACCCAATTCAATTCCGTGCCAGCCCCTCAACTTCCTGCAGTAATTTATTCAGTGTTGCCATATAGCTTTGATATTCCTTCTGAATGTACGGAATATCTTCCTCTTTTGCCGCCATTTCATGACTAAGTGAATACTCCGAAAATGCCTCCGCCCCTATATTTTTTGCATTGCTTTTCAATGCGTGTGTGATAACTGCATACTGTTTCCAATCCTGTTTGTCAAAGGCAGCATCCAGTTGCGGCAGGTACTCCCTTACCTGATCGCAGAAATCACCCATGGTCTCTTTGTAAAAATCTTCCATGTTCAGGCAATACTGCAATCCTAATTCCCGATCAATCTTCAGACACTCTTCTTTTACCAAAGCATCCGTTCTGTCCGCACCGTCCTTTTTGTTAACTAAATCCGGCGGCAAAAGACGGATGAGCATTTCATCCAGTATATTTGCCTGAATTGGTTTGGAAAGATAATCATCAAATCCATACTCCAGATACATCTCTCTGCTTCCGGCTATTGCGTTGGCAGTGAGTGCAACTACAGTCGTATGCTGATTCACATTCCCCTCATCATTTCGTAATGCTCTGAGTGTTTCCACGCCGTCCATTTCCGGCATCATGTGATCCATCAGGATAATATTATACTTTTTATGTCTTGTCAGTTCCAGACACTGTTCACCACCGGAAGCAAGATCAATCTGCATACCGGTTCTCTTGATCAGCGCTTTCATCAGATTCAGGTTCATGCGATTATCATCCACTACCAAAATAACAGCATCCGGTGCTGTAAACAGAGTTTCCGTCATCTGATTCTCCTTCCGGCTCTCTTTTACTGCCTTTTCAAAATTACCAATTTCTTTTCTATCCACTACTTTTTGCGGAATGCTTACGGTAAATACGGAGCCTTTCCCATATTCACTTTCCACATGAATGGTTCCCTGCATCTGTTCCACAAGACGCTTCACGATACTAAGCCCCAGACCGGTTCCTTCCACATTATGATTTTCAATCAGATCCAGACGTTTGAACTTGTCAAATAGTTTTGGCATATCCTCTTTACGGATCCCGCGTCCCGTATCCGCAATTTCAAAGGTTAACATAATATCTTCCGTCTCCAGCCATTCATAGGACACCCTCAGCCGTATATTACCCCTTTTAGTGTATTTGACACCATTGGATAAAAGATTCGTTAAAATCTGTTTCACACGAAGTTTATCCCCCAACAGTACCGAAGGTATCTTAGGATCCACCTCGATCAGAGTCGAAATCGGTTTTCCCGCAACTCTCGCATCCAAAAGCAGTTTCTCATCCTGTATAACGGATGCAAGTACATAGTTTTCTTCTACCAGTTCCAGTTCGCCGGATTCAATTTTGGAAAAATCAAGTATATCATTTACCAGTTCCAAAAGCATACTGCTGGCACTCTGAATATTTTGCGCATACTCTTTTATCGTATCATCATTATTTTCCCGCAAAATCATCTCATTCATACCGATAACCGCATTAATTGGTGTCCGGATCTCATGGGACATATTGGCAAGAAACTTTGCCTGCGCTTCCCTTGCCATGATTGCCTGTTGTTTCTTCTGTTCCGATTCCATCAGATCCTGACCGGTTTTTACAATCGCCATTACCAGCAAAAAAATCAGTCCCATAGCAAGCACCGCTCCCAGCGACACCTCTATGTCAATGTAGTATAAGGTCATTTCCAGCACCGCGGATAAAAGCATACCATAGATACCGATACCCACCGCACGGTAATTCTTTATTCTTCCGTTGAAAAAATCATATGTAATGGATCCCAGAATACCCAGAATGCTCGCGGCAATTCCGCCATGTATGAGTGGCAACTGCTGTACAAACTGCATGATATCAAGAATCTGCAGTACCGTTCCCAATGCCAGTACTCCCGTTGTATACAGGGAAATAACGGAATACATCTTAGAATACCGTCTGCCCTGTATCTCATTCATATATATAATCATCGGATAGGCAATCAGCATCAGGCACCAATAAGTTCCGTTCGTTAGTACGGATACATTTTTAAAAATAATCTGTCTGAATTCGATCTCCGACATCATCCACAATGCACACAAAAACAACGCCCATGCCAGATAACTGAGCGGAATCATCTTTTTGTATACATACCGCAAGACCCAGCAGCCGATTACACAGAAAAGGCTCAGCAAAAGCAAAAATACCGAAATCAGAGCTCTTGCTCCATGTTTTTCCAGCAGGTAAAACCAGATGCTTGCCCGATCGCCAATGTAGGAATTGCGCATGGTTCCGGCATACTTTGATTCACTGGAAAAAGAATAGGTAATTTCTTTTCCGGAATCCTCTTCTTTTAACTGTAAAAACAGACAACGGAATGCACTGTTTTTGCCAAACGGACGGGATTCATCCGTGGAATAACTCAGTCGCAGTTCTCCATCCACGTAAATGTCCACATCCTGCCAGATCGGTCTGAAGCAGATGCTCTCTCCATTGTAAAGATCATCCGGCAGCGTGGTTGCAATTGTAACCGTTTCTCCCCATTGTGCAGGAATCTGTCCGGGAACCGTAACCTCTACGCGCTCGCCATTTGCCAGAACCTGCTGCCACTGCGCATCAAACACTTCGCATTCGGTAGCCATAACATCCCGTTCATCCGGGTATATAATCTGGCCCGCGATCAAAAAAACCAGTACCACAATTAACACCGTAATAAAAATACCGGGAGTAAAAGACATCCATTTATCCAAAAAAGATTTCATTTTCTTCACTGCCATAAGATTTTCACCTCTACCCAATTCTACCTTTCACTATATAACAAATCTACCATAAAAACCACTAAAAAAACAGGAGATCTTACGTTTAAGACCTCCTGCATTATTTTTATTTAGTTCGTAATGCGAACCCTAGTTCGC
>CAYLSH010000043.1:9911-16647 GCA_964386235.1 uncultured Lachnospiraceae bacterium
GTTTAAGACCTCCTGCATTATTTTTATTTAGTTCGTAATGCGAACCCTAGTTCGCGATGTGAACCTTAGTTCGCGATGCGAACCCTAGTTCGCATTGCTTGCCGCAATCTTCACCTTACTCCACATATTCGCTATTACTTTACGGGTTTCTTCGTTGTAGAAGAATACTTCATCGTTTTCATAGCCCACTCTCGGAACATAAGCGTTGATTCCTTCAAAATCTCCGCCTTCTCCGCTAAGCGTCTGTGCCGTTTCTTTGTTCGGAGAAGTGTAACCTACAAAACTGGAGTTATCGTATGCGTAATCATAGGAACTGATAAAATCCATGAATTCATAGGCAAGTTCCACGTTCTGCGCATTTTTCGGGATAACCATGGAATCATACCAGATATTTGTGCCGGACTGCGGAAGATAGAAGCCCATATTTTCATTCTCGCACATAATGTAGGTGGCATCGCCGGAATAACACAATCCGAGCGCCTTTCTTCCCTGTGCCATATTGTCTATGATCTCATCCGTGACAATTTCCGGTTCCATGGTTTCCACACATTTTACCAGCCATTCATAGGCATCCGTGAGTTCCTCTTCACTCTCCGTGTTCATGGAATAGCCAAGATCCTTCAATGCCATCATAAAAGAATCGCGCTCCGAATCATACAAATAAATATCTCCTTTGTACTTTTCGTCTAAAAAGATACCATATCCCTCGTTTTCCAGATCCTCTAAAGAAACTTTTGTCTTGTCATAAACAATCCCCACGGTTCCCCAGAAATACGAAACGGAATACTGATCATCCGGATCAAATGCCGGTCCTTTTACGGACTCATCCAAATCATCATAATAGTCCAGGCGATCCACGTCGAGCGTCTGCAGATAATCTTCCTCCATCAAACGCTGAATCATGTAATCACTGGGAATCAGGATGTCGTAATTCTCTCCATTAGCCACTTTTATGTACATCTGCTCATTGGAATCGAAGTTTTCCATAATCACCGTAGCACCGGTCTGTTCTTCAAAATCCGGCACCACATTTTCTCCGATATATTCTCCCGGCAGATAAATGCGAAGGGTCTGTCCTGCGTAAGGTGCGACAGAAGACTTTCTTCCCAATGCAAATACAAGTATCACACAAACCAAAACCGCTGCAGTGCCAATCCCCGGTACCAGCCATTTCTTTTTGCCAATCTCCTCTTTCTTTTCCCGTTTTGCCATAAACATGGGCACAACATTAATCAGAGTGAGGGCCACCGTGATAATCACTACCACCAGGGTGGACACAGCATTGATACTTGGATTGATACGCTTACTCATGGTATATACGATGATACTTAAGTTCTTCACGCCACCGCCCGTTACAAAATACGATATGATAAAATCATCTATCGACATGGTAAAAGCGATCAGGGCACCGGAAATAATACCCGGCGTGATCTGCGGTACAATTACTTTTACCAGCGTCTGCATCGGAGTCGCACCCAGATCCAGTGCCGCATCCGCCAGGTTGGGATCCAGTGAACGTACCTTGGGTGTGACGGATAAAATCACATAGGGTGTGCAAAAAGCAATATGTGCCAGGAGCATCGTCATATACCCTTTTTCAATCTTAAACGTAATAAATAAGAGCATCAGTCCGATTGCCGTCACAATCTCCGGATTCATCATGGGAAGATTGTTTACCTGACGCATGGTTTCCCGCACGATCTTTTTGGATTTGCTAAGTCCGATTGCCGTAATCGTTCCGACAACGGTGGATACAAAAGTGGCAATCAGCGCCACGCTAAAAGTCGTATACAATGCTTCCATCATATCCCCGGATTCGAGCATATGCTCATACCAGCGTAATGAAAATCCACTGAAACTCGTCAGTGATTTCCCCTCATTAAACGAAAAAACAATCATGTACAGAATAGGAAGGTAAAAGAAAATAATCATCAAAATGAGCAGTACTCTTCCTAAAGCACCTTTTCCATTTTTTTTCATAAATGACTATTCCTCCTTTCCACCCTGATTACGAATCTCCACTTTACGAACAGCCATCATCATAAGCATCATGATAATCGCCATAATCATGGAGATGGCACTTCCGAAATTCCACTCTCCTACCGTAATAAACTGGTTTTCAATCAGATTACCCACAAGGAAATACTGTCCACCGCCAAGTAATTTCGGGATGAAGAAAGAACTTACTGCCGGCAAAAATACCAGTGTAATACCGTTAATCACACCCGGTAGGGACAAAGGCAGTGTTACCCTTTTAAACGTCTGTGCCGGATTGGCTCCCAAATCCGCACTTGCCTGCAATAAGGAACGATCCATCTTGCAAAGGGAAGTATGTATCTGCAAAATCATAAAGGGAAGGAAATTGTATACCATTCCCAAAAGAACAGCACCCTCCGTATACAGAAGTTCTGTATCTCCGAGTCCAAACAGTCCTAATATACGCTGTAAAATACCGCCTTCGCTCAGCAGACCGATCCATGCATAAGTTCTTACCAGCGCATTGATCCAGGTCGGAACCGTAATACATAAAACCAGTATACTCTGTGCCTTTTCACTGCTGTTTGCAATAAAATAGGCGAGCGGATATCCTAAAAGCAGACAAATAATCGTCGTCTTAACGGCGATCAGCAAAGAGCGCCACAGAATCAGTAAGAAGTCCGGATCCGTAAAAAATTTAACATAATGATCCAGTGTAAGGGAAAACGAAATGATACTGTTTCCCTGTTCCATAAAGGAATACATGGCAATCAGTGCCATCGGCAGCACCAGCATCATGGCTGCCCATATAATATAAGGAATTGCTAATTGTGAGAATCGTTTCATCGGTCATACCCCTCTTTTCATACTAAATGGTTGACATAACATGTATGTCCTCAGGGAAAAAGGTCAAACCGACCTCCTGACCGACTTCTGTGTAATCCGTAGTGTGAAGTTTAAATTCACGTCCTTCGGTAGAAAACCGCACCTGATAAATACCTTCGGTAATATTTTCCGGATCAAAATCATAATCCACATAAATATCGACTTTCTGGTCCTCATCACTTAATTTCCAGCCCTGTGCATTTGCCCATGTCATAAGATCGACATCCAGAGTCTGTGACTCCTGAATCTCGTCCACTGTCTTGGAAAAATTAAATGCCATAACCGCCTCATTTGCTTTTTCATTCTTCACAAACGGCTGGTTTACCACATAAATAGTACGTGTGATACTGGTTCCGGAAGCCGTAGAAAAGGTTACGGTATACTCTCCCAGTTCCTCTTTCAGATCGTACTCGATATTAGCGATGGAAATATACTCGTCCGTTTCCGGATCCCATGCCATGGCGTTGGAACGCGCAATAATCTCTTTATCATCAAGTGCCTTAACATCCTCAATATCCACATAGAAATTGCCGGCACTCATTTTTTCTTTTCCGTTTTCACTGGTGATCTCATTGTTGCGGATCACATGCATATTAACCGTAACCGTAGTACCTTTTACCGTCTCCACCATGATCTCATAATGGACACCCTTAAACAGAACACTTAAGACTTCTCCCGTCATTTTGCCCTGTTCCACCGGTACGATATCAATGTCTTCCGGACGAATCACAACATCCACCTTTTCATTGCTCTTAAAACCATAGTCCACACAATCGAAGGTAATATCATCAAAACGTACTTTATAATCCTCCAGCATGACACCGGGCAGAATATTGCTTTCCCCGATAAAGTTCGCAACATAGCGGTTTGCCGGTTCGTTATAAATCTCTTCCGGTGTACCAACCTGCTGTATCTCACCGCTTTTCATAACCACGATCTTATCAGACATGGTCAGAGCCTCTTCCTGATCATGCGTAACAAAAATAAAGGTAATGCCGACTTCCTGCTGAATCTTCTTTAATTCGTACTGCATTTCCTTACGAAGTTTCAGATCCAGTGCCGCAAGCGGTTCATCCAAAAGAAGCACCTTCGGCTCATTTACCAAGGCTCTTGCAATCGCTACACGCTGCTGCTGTCCGCCGGAAAGCAACGTTGTATTTTTATTCTCATAACCTTCCAGACCGATCAGCTTCAACATTTTCATAACCTTCTGATCAATAATATCCTTGCTCATTTTCTTGATCTTCAGACCAAATGCAATGTTTTCATAAACACTTAAGTGCGGAAATAACGCATATTTCTGAAAGACCGTATTCAGTTCTCTTTCATAGGGCGGTTTATTGCTGATCTCTTCACCGTCAAAGATCACCTTTCCTTCATCCGCATCCAGAAAGCCTCCCAGAATACGAAGAAGTGTGGTCTTTCCGCAACCGCTCGGACCAAGCAGCGTTACAAATTCATTTTCATAAATATCCAGATTGACCCCTTTTAAAACAATCTGTCCGTCGAAACTTTTTACAATATTTCTGAATTCGATCAATTTTTTCTGTTCCATCATAATCCAGCCCTTCTTTTTCATATTAACCGTATCGTATTCCATAGTACATTTATATATGCACGTTTGGCAATACCCAAAATACATTTTTGTATAATTATTCATTATGGAATGTATCTGTTGTATATTTCTACATAATCATAGATGCAACGCCAATTGCCGGTCCGTTATATTTTCTGCTGCCACCAAAGTGGTTAAAACCTTTGTCATGGATGCCGGGCATTTGCCTTTCCTCCATAATACTGTCCCTTTTTTCCGCAAAAGACCTTGTCTTTCCACTTCAAAGTGCTATAATCAAGGCATAAGCAGATGTAGTTCATCGGTAGAACACCAGCTTCCCAAGCTGGGGAGGCGGGTTCGATTCCCGTCATCTGCTTTTTTCTATGACTTTCTATTTAACACATAGCCCGTCACTGCACCTACAATGCCGCCAACAATATGTGCCATGTTGGAGATATTATCCTGTAATGCGATTCCCTCATAGACCTGCTGCCCGATAAATATGACTGCCACAAGAATAAAAGTCAACGGGATCTCGCCGTCCTGAAATCCGGTAAAGGATGCCAGAATAATAAAAGCAAAAACCACTCCGCTGGCTCCGCACAAACCCACATTCCAAAAGAAGAGATAATTCACCAGCCCTGTAACAACTGCCGTGATGCCGATCACTTCCAACAGTTCCCCGGAACCATGTTTTTCTTCCAGCATGGGACCTAACAATAATAAATAAGACGCGTTGCCGATAAAATGATCCCATCCCGCATGACCAAATATATGCGTAAAAAATCTTACATACGTCATAGGGTCTTTTAAGGATGCGTGATACGTCATAAAAAGCATCTGCGTGATTCTTCCATGTGAGAGTACTCCTAAGAGTGTCACAACAAAACATAAGAACACAAAGCCCAATGTTACCGGTGCGTTAAATACAATCTTTCGTTTACCCAATTTACCTTTCATGGTCAATCCTCTTGTCTCTTTGACTGTTATTCACTGTCAAACTCATAATCAATACATGCTCTTTCTACTCTGACGGGTCCCACAAATTCACCAAATTTCAAATGCAACGGTGATTTCTGGTATTCATCCAGCGCTTCTGCCGAATCAAAGTCAAAGATCAAAGCCACGTCATAATTGGTAGCAGGCGTTTTTTCAGAATTTTTTACAACATTGAATTTTTTAATCTGATCCAGTTCTTTTAAACTCTCGGCTCTTTTCAAAAATTCAGCAATGTTTTTTTCTTTGTTTTCCTCTTTTAATGTAAACATACATATGTGTCTTATCATCACGAACCCTCCGTTGTTTTATTTAATAAAAGTAATTGTTTCCGTTTTTCAATTACCATTTTATCCGTTTTTACAATTTCGCAATCACCAGTATTACAATTAAAATGACAGCAATGACTCCCAAAATTTTAAGAGCCAGAACGTCTCCATATGTCATCGGCAAAACATGTTTTCCTATTTTTACCTTTTCCTGCAGTTGCTGTTCTTTTTTAAGACTCTTTGTAAAATCTTTGTCCGCCCATTTTTGAAATCTCGCAGATTTTTTACATAAAACCTCCAGTAGTATTCCTGCAACAATCTGAATAATACCCAGAATGATCATCCACCAACACTCATTCCAAGGCGTTTTGCATGCAATCGGAATCAATGATAGCAAAATCCAACACACGCCACATCCAAAGATTATCTTTCCACCGAGGCGATATGCACTTACTCCATCTTTTTGTGACCGGCATGCTTCCACTGCCGCTTTGCTTGCCTGACGGGATGCTTCCTGTCCAAACCAACTCATAAATATGTTCCCCCTATATAATGCGCCTAGCGCGGTTGCGCAGCAAGGCGATACTTTCCGAAAAATGTCCAGCCGTGCATTCTTACTATAATTCCCACTACCGCCCCTGTCAATCATGCTCCCATGCAGGAGCAAAATGATGGTTAGTTGCAATCTTTACAGATATCTTTCCAATATCTTTAATCCTTCCCCTGCATAGCCATCATTTTTTCAATTTCTTCATCAGACATTGGCTTAATCATCATTCTTTTCGTTTTCACACATAGTTCCTTTTTCTTCATTACCCCATAAACTCCTTTTTCTTCTTTTTATAGACATTTTTCGGTAGAAACACATTTATTTCATCCCATAGATTTCAACAAAATGTGACAGATGCGCAACTATCTGTGTCCACATTTCATCCATCCTGTCCGGCTCCCGGTCTGCAATCTCTATCATCACTGTTACCGGTGCTACAATTTCTAAAGTAAAAAAGAGTTTCGCTTGCGAAACTCTAGCGCCGCTTTTGCGTCGCTTTTAGCG
>CAYLSH010000044.1:0-3957 GCA_964386235.1 uncultured Lachnospiraceae bacterium
TTGCATAGGTAGAATGTCGCTAAAAGCGACGCAAAAGCGGCGCTAGAGTTTCGCATGCGAAACTCTTTTTCATGCAATTAGGAAATTCCTTTGAAGGTCCAATTGCATAGTAGTAATTTTAAAGGAGACAGAACAATGAGTATGGAAACGATCAGGACTGAATACCAGTCAGAGTTAGCGTCCGTAGAGGATGCAAAGCAGCTTGCCGCATTCTGGACAAAATACCTTGGAAAAGGCGGACAGATCCAGAAATTAATGGAGGGCATTAAAAATGTGCCCAAGGAAGAAAAAAAAGCGTATGGACAGGAAGTAAACCAGATCAAGAACTGGGCACAGGAATTATACGATGAAAAGAAAGCCGATATGGATAAAAAGGCTCTTCTTGCACGTTATGACGAAGAAAAAATAGATGTTACCCTTCCGGCAGTGCATATGAGAGCGGGCAATCTCCATCCTCTTACCGCAATTAAAAACGAGATCATTGATGTGTTTGCCGGCATGGGATTTGAGATATTTGAAGGACCGGAGATCGAAGATGATGACCATAATTTTACCAGATTAAATGTATTAAAGGATCATCCATCCAGAGATATGCAGGATACTTTCTGGCTGACAGAAGATCTTCTTTTGCGTACCCATACATCACCGGGACAGATCCGTGTTATGGACAAACAGGCACCGCCTATTAAAGTATTGGTACCGGGTAAGGTATTCCGTTCAGACAGCGATGCGACACATTCTCCCATGTTTTCCCAGATGGAAGGTCTTGTTGTGGATGACCATATTACGCTTTGTGACCTTCAGGGTATGTTGGATGAATTTGTAAAAGCGCTTTTCTCAGACGAGGTAAAAACCAGACTTCGTCCCTCCTATTTCCCATTTACGGAACCTTCCGTGGAAGTGGATGTCAGCTGCTTTAAATGCGGTGGAAAAGGCTGCTCTTTATGTAAGGGTACCGGCTGGATCGAGGTACTTGGCGGCGGTATCGTAAACAATAAAGTATTGGAAAACTGTAATATTGATTCTTCTAAATATTCCGGTCTTGCATTTGGTATCGGTATTGAGCGTATTGCCATGTTAAAATACGGCATCAACCATATGGGCAAACTGTTTGAAAACGATATTGAGTTCTTAAAACAGTTTAAAGCATAAGAGCAGGACTGCAGAATAGAGAAAGGAATGAAAAAAAATGAAAGTTTTATATAGCTGGTTAAAAGAATATGTGGATATCGATATTACCCCACAGGAATTGGAAGATAAATTGTTTTCCGTTGGCTTTGAAGTAGAAGGCGTTGAATATTTAGGAAAAGATCTGGAAAAAGTAGTGGTAGGACAGGTGACTGCCATGGAACATTATGAGGGTACCCACCTTGAGATCTGCCATGTGGACTGCGGAGAGCATGGCAACGATCATCTGATTTTAACAGGTGCGGACAATGTTTTTGTGGGAGCAAAAGTTCCTGCTGCTTTGATAGGCGCAAAACTTCCAAACGGTATGGAAATCCAGCCCAGAAAGATGAAAGATATGATGTCTTACGGCATGCTTTGCTCCGGTGAAGAACTCATGATCGATAAAGAATGGTATCCGGGAGCGGATGTAAACGGAATCATGATTTTAGATAAAGACGCTCCTCTTGGTATGGAGATGCGGGATTATCTGGAATTGGATGATTATCTTTTTGACATTTCCATTACGGCAAACAGACCGGATTGCCAGTCCGTGATCGGAATCGCCAAAGAAGTAGCGGCTGCACTTAGAAAGCCGTTTAAAGCACCGGATTTAAGTTTTACGGAAGACGGAAGTGTGAATCCGTCAATCAGTGTTACCGTTATGGATAAGGAACTTTGTCCAAGATACTTAGGACATTATATTTATGATGTAAAATATATGGAATCCCCACTCTGGATGAAGAGAAGACTGATCGCAGTCGGACACAATGCCATCAATGCCATGGTAGATATTACCAACTACGTTTTGGTTGAGATCGGCCAGCCCATGCATGCGTTTGACCTTTCGACGCTGGAAGGTTCTTCCATTGTGGTAAGACGTGCAAACGAAGGCGAAGAACTGGTAACTCTGGATGAAAAAACAAGGGTTCTGACTCCTAATAATCTCTTAATCTGTGACAAGGTAAAAGGTGTGGGACTTGCCGGTGTCATGGGTGGTTTAAACAGTGAGATCACAGAAAATACAAAAGAAGTATTATTTGAATCTGCCAAATTTTTAAAAGACAATGTTCGTAAAACATCAAGAGGTCTTGGACTGCATTCGGATGCGGCTGCAAGATTTGAAAAAGGAATTGATGAATGGACAGTGGAATGCGGTATGGCACGTGCACTGAATCTGGCACAGACATTAGGGGTAGCTAAGATCAGTTCCGGTCATTTTGATGAATCCGCAGGAGCATCTTCTGATAAGAGGGTGATTGAAGTAAAAACGGCACAGGTAAACCATGTGCTTGGTATCACGGTACCGGAAGAAGAGATGGTAAAGATTTTAGAAGCTCTTCAGTTTGAAGTAAAATTGCAGGATGGCGTTTTAACCCTTGCAATCCCAAGATACCGTGAAGATATCGAAGGATATCAGGATATTGCTGAAGAAGTGATCCGTGAATACGGTTATGACAAGGTAACACCGACTTTCCTAGACGAAGCCAAAGTAACAAGCGGTGGTTTGAACCCGGCGCAGAAGAAAGAGTTATCCGTAAAAGAATTTTTCTGCACACAGGGATATTATGAGATTCAGACGATTGCCATGTGTGCCAAAAATGAATTTGATATGTTCCTGATTCCACAGGATGCCAAGGAAAGAGAAGTGGTCGAATTGTTGAATCCGATTACGGAAAATTTAAGTATCATGAGAACCTTAATGGCTCCTTCCATGGTGAGAGTGATTGAGAATAACATTAAAAACGGCAATGAAGCAATGCGTCTGTTTGAGATTGCCAATGTGTATCTGCCAAAGGCACTTCCGCTTACGGAGCCACCGGTAGAAAAGAAGATGATCTGTCTGGGAACCTGCGGCGCAAAAGAAGATTTCTTTGCCATGAAGGGCAGTTTGGAAGCCTTTGCCAGTGCCAATGATTTGGAATTTACCTATAAGAGAGGAACGGTTCCTTATTTACATCCGGGCAGGACGGCAGAAGTGTACTGCAAAGATGTGAAGATCGGACATTTCGGACAACTTCGTTATGAGATCGTGGATGCCATGAATATTGCTGCCGGCAAAAAAGCAGATACTAAGATTTTCCTTGCAGAAATTGATTATGCTGCACTGGCCGGTCTGTTTAAAGAAGCCATCAAATATGTTCCGGAGACCGGATTTGCAGCTAACAGCCGTGACCTTTCGGTATTGGTGGACAAATCCGTAGAGTGTGGTACCCTCGTGGAAGCCATCAAAGAATGTGACGGATTGATTCGTAATGTAACGCTGTTTGACCTTTTTGAAAGTGAAAAACTGGGTGCCGATAAGAAGAGTATGGCATTTAATTTAAAACTGGTTTCCGATACACAGGAAGTAACGGATGAAATGGCGGATGCCGTATTTGAAAAAGTAGTTGCTGCACTTGCGGATAAATTTGACGCACAGATGAGAGCGTAAGGAAAGGAATAAAGAATGGAACATAAAAATGTCTGGGAAAAACAGGATAAAAAACAGTTAAAGGCAGTGAATGCCCTTTCCGATGCCTATCGTGCATTTTTGGATAACGGAAAGACCGAAAGAGAGTGTATTGACCGGATCGTGAACCGTATTGAAAAAGAAGGATATCAGGAACTGGAAGAACTGGTCAAAGCAAATAAGAAACTGCAGGCGGGAGACAAAGTCTATTCCGTCTGCATGAATAAGAGCATTGTGATGTTCCAGATCGGAAAAGAATCCATGGTAAACGGACTGAATATCTTAGGTGCGCATATCGATTCTCCAAGACTGGACGTAAAGCAGAATCCGCTGTATGA
>CAYLSH010000044.1:4057-16375 GCA_964386235.1 uncultured Lachnospiraceae bacterium
GAAGCCCTCGACATTATAGTGGGAAATATGCCCGTCTTTGATAAGAATGCTGAAAAAGAGGAAAAAGAAGCGGTCAAGAAAAATGTTCTCCAGATTTTAAAGGATATGTATGATATCGAAGAAGAGGACTTTTTGTCTGCTGAGATCGAAGTGGTTCCGGCCGGAAAAGCAAGGGAAGCCGGATTTGACAGAAGCCTTGTTCTGGCATACGGACATGATGACAGGGTGTGTGCCTTCACTTCCTTAGAAGCTATGTTGGAAGTGAAAGATCCACAGCGTACGGCATGCTGTATTTTAGTGGACAAAGAAGAGATCGGAAGTGTGGGGGCAACCGGTATGCAGTCAAGATTTTTTGCCAATACCGTTGCAGAAGTGCTGAACCTGACAGGGGAGTACAATGAATTAAATGTACGCAGATGTCTGGCATCTTCTTATATGCTGTCTTCCGATGTCAGTGCAGCATTTGATCCTTCTTATGCAGCTTCTTTTGATAAGAAAAATGCGGCATTTTTAGGAAAAGGAATGGTATTTAATAAATTTACCGGTGCAAGAGGAAAGAGCGGCTCCAATGATGCCAATGCCGAATACATTGCCAAGATCCGCAAGATCTTAGATGAGGGTGATGTTTCCTTCCAGACGGCAGAACTGGGTAAAGTAGATGTCGGCGGAGGCGGAACAATCGCTTATATTCTTGCGTTATATGGCATGAATGTGATTGACTGCGGTGTTGCCGTACTCAATATGCATGCACCATGGGAAGCTATCAGCAAGATTGATCTGATGGAAACCAAACGCGGATACAAAGTATTTTTAGAAAAGATTGGATTATAAAATGGATAACACAATAAAAAAGGAAGATCAGATGATCGGTCTGCGTACTTCGGATTATTATTTTGATCTTCCGCAGGAACTGATCGCACAGGATCCGTTAGAAGATCGTTCCTCTTCAAGACTTCTGATGCTGGATCGAAAAAGCGGAAAAGTGAATCATAATGTGTTTAAAAACATTACGGAATACCTAAACCCCGGTGATTGCCTTGTGTTAAACAATACAAAAGTTATCCCGGCAAGACTTTTGGGGGTAAAAGAAGATACGGGTGCCGCAGTGGAAGTCCTTTTGTTAAAACGAAAGGAAAACGATGTATGGGAAACCCTGGTAAAACCCGGTAAAAAACTTCGTCCCGGTGCGAAAATGGTATTCGGGGATGGCCTGTTAAAAGCAGAAGTACAGGAAGTAGTAGAGGAAGGAAACCGTCTGGTTAAGTTTTACTATGACGGTATCTGGGAAGAAGTACTCGATCAGCTCGGAGAAATGCCCCTTCCTCCTTACATTACCCATAAATTACAGGATAAGAACCGTTACCAGACCGTTTATGCCAAGTATGAAGGCAGTGCGGCAGCACCAACCGCAGGTTTGCATTTTACAAAAGAACTTCTGGATGAATTGGAAGAAAAGGGTGTGAAACTTGCTTATGTAACGCTGCATGTGGGACTGGGCACATTCCGTCCGGTTAAGGTGGACAATGTGCTTAATCATCACATGCACACGGAATACTATCAGGTGTCACAAAAGGCAGCCGATACCATTAACGAAACAAAACAAAATGGGGGAAGAGTAATCTGTGTGGGAACCACCAGCTGCAGAACGGTGGAAAGTGCAGCGGATGAGAAGGGAAGATTAGAAGAATGCTGTGGGAATACGGACATTTTCATTTACCCCGGCTACCGTTTTAAAGTACTGGATGGGCTGATAACCAATTTTCATCTGCCGGAGTCTACGCTTGTTATGTTAGTTTCGGCTTTTGCAGGACGAAAAAATGTTCTGTCAGCTTACGAAGAGGCTATCAAAGAAGGCTATCGATTCTTTTCTTTTGGGGATGCGATGTTTATTGCTGACTTTGATTAGTTTACAAATTGCCATAAATAGGGTATAGTAGTATGAAACAGAACTAAATAAAATTACATGTGGGAAGGGCGTTATCATGGAAGAAAGAAGAAAGAACAAGAGAACCGAGTATGCTTCACATCTTGAGATCAAACGTTTGAATGGTGAAGGCGTGGATGAAGTGGGGATTGACATTATCGACATTTCCAAAACGGGTGTGGGTTTTACCTGTAGCGATCCGCTTGGAATTGCTGCGATTTATGAAGGTTACTTAACGATCTGGACAAAAGAAGTGCTTCATGCATTTATGGAGATCGTGCGTATTGAGAAAAAAGGAGGCACCTTTGAATATGGTGCAATCTTTATCGGCATGCCGGAGATGGAAACAAACCGTATTGAGACCGCTCAGGTATTTGCAGATACAAAATAAAAAAGGACAAGGTTTACCATTTACATTATGAAATGCTTGTTGCTTGCCGGCGGGAAAGGGGATCGTTTATGGCCTCTTTCCCGTAAAAATTATCCAAAACAATTTATAGAGATCAAAAACCATCACTCCATATTTCAGGAAACCATTGCCAGAAATATGGCTTTTTGTGATGAATTTATTATTGTGACCAATGCTGAGTACCGGGATATCATAGAAAACCAGATGAAGGTGTTTCGGGGGCTGACCTACCGATGCATTTATGAGGAAACCGGACGCAAGACCACGGCTGCGATCGCACTTGCCTGTATGCAGATTCCGTTATCGGAACTTCTTTTTGTAGTGGCATCGGATCAGTTGATTGAGGGAGAATCCTACAAAGATGATATTCTTCGTGCACGTGAACTGGCAAAGCAGGGGTATCTTGTCACCTTTGGTATGGACGCAGACAAGCCGCATACCCGTTTTGGTTATATTCATCATGACGGAGAAGAAGTTCTTACTTTTACGGACAAACCGGATGAGGATGTGGCAGCGCAGTATTATGCCTCCGGAGAATACTATATTAACAGCGGTATGTTTTTGTTTCAGAATGGTGTGTTTTTACATGAACTGCAAAGGGTTTCGCCTGCTGTATATGCTTTGCTTGAAAAGGTATACATGAAAAAGAAACTTTCAGACAGTCATACCTATTATGATGCATCCGCCATGGATATGCTTCCGGCTCTTCCTGTGGAAAAAACACTTTTTGAAAAGACCAATCTGGCAAAGGTAATTCACGGTCTGTTTTTCTGGAAGGATGTAGGAAGCCTGGATGATCTTACGGACACCGGCATCGGAAAAAATGGCAATGAACATGTGATTTCCAATAAGTGTCAAAATACCACAGTGCTGAATCAGAGTAAAAATCAACTTGTTCTTGTCAATCACTTAGAGGATGTTTTAGTGGTGAATACGGATGATGCGGTCTATATCGGCAACAAAGGCGATGCCGACGATTTAAAAGAGATCATCCGCAAAAGTGAAAGCATGTGGGGATACTTTGACAGAAGTTCTGCTTTTATCCGTGACTGGGGTCGTTATGATGTTTTGCAAAAAGATGAAAGCACGGGCTATCAGGTCAGTAAAGTATGCGTATTCCCCGGACAGACAATTTTATCCCATTTACATGAAAAGAAAAGCGAGAACTGGTGTGTGATCAAGGGCAGGGCACTTGCCGTGATCGACGGAAGGGAAAGTACGTTAACTGTGGGCGATACCATGCAGATTTTACCCGGCATGCAACATCAGATCTCCTGTATCAGTGAAGAAGATCTGGAATTTATCGAAACGGCAACCGGACTTTCCGTTGAAAAGAAAGATACGGTTTCGTTTGAAAAAATACAGCGTTCGGAGGCTTCGCTCGGCTATCAGAGTGAACCCTTCGTAAAGCTTTTGCCTGCCTACAAAGATTATCTCTGGGGCGGTACGAGATTGCGTGAGCAGTTTCACAAAAAATGCGATTATGATACGATTGCAGAAAGCTGGGAACTGTCCGCTCACCCGGATGGACAGAGTGTGGTGGCATCCGGCAGATATAAAGGTCTGTTATTTGGCGAGTATCTTAAGAAGATCGGCAAAGAAAGCCTTGGCTGGAAATACCAGAGTTTTCGTGCTTTTCCCCTGCTGATCAAGCTGATTGATGCTAAGGATGATCTTTCCATCCAGGTGCATCCGGATGATGAATATGCGCTGGAAAATGAAAATGAATACGGCAAAAGTGAAATGTGGTATGTGATCGACTGCGCAGAAGATGCCTTTATTTATTGCGGTTTTAAAAGACAGGTGAGCCGCACAGAAGTCATGGAGCACATTAAAAAAGGCACATTATTAGAACTTCTAAACCGTATTCGGATTGAAAAAGGAAAAACGTATTTTATCCCGGCGGGTACGATTCATGCCATTGGTAAGGGCAGTCTGATCTGCGAAGTACAGCAGAACTCCAATTCCACTTACCGGGTTTACGATTATGACCGTCGTGATAAATTTGGCAATCTTAGAAAATTAGACATTGAAAAAGCACTCGATGTAATGGATTATGACCGTTACATGGGAACGGACAAAAGTGAGTGCAAATACTTTGAATGCAGACAGATCTTCTGTGAGGGTGTTGCAGACGTGGAGGTCACGGAAGAATCCTTCCTTTCCCTTATGATCTTAGAGGGAAGCGGCAGGATTACTTATGAAGAAAACAGCCTCGATTTTGTGAAAGGAGACTGCCTCTTCATTCCTAAACGCAATGCTAAGATGCGGATAGAAGGTAAATGTTCGTATATGTGCGTGAGGATATAAGAACATAATTTTTAATTTTGTAAACTCTTCAGATCTTCGTAAAAGTTCGGATAACTGATGCAGACGGTTTCGGGATGATCATAGGTGTTCTGACCGTCTGCTATAAGGTCAGCGATTGCAAAACTCATGGCGATGCGGTGGTCAAGGAAGGTCTCGATTGTGCTGCTGTGAAGGACGCTGCCGCCAGAGATAATAAAACCATCGTCCGTTGGCGTGATATCGCCGCCCATGGCTTTTAAGTTTTGGGTAACGGCATCAATGCGGTTACATTCCTTTACTTTTAATTCGGCTGCATCTTTGACGATCGTTGTGCCGTTTGCATAAGCAGCGAGAATTGCAATCACCGGCAGTTCGTCAATGAGAGTCGGTATGATGTCGCCCTGAATGGTGGTACCATGTAAAGGGCAGGAGCGGACAAGAAGGTCCGCTGTTTTTTCGCCACAAATCGTTCTTTCATTTACTAATGTGATATCACCACCCATTTCTTTTGCCACATGAATGATTCCATCCCTTGTCGGATTAATTCCTACATTTTTGATCAAAATCTCAGAATCCGGTGTGATCAGTCCTGCTACAATAAAATAGGCAGCGGAAGAAATATCGCCCGGAACCGTGATATCCTGTGCATATAATTCATTTGCCGGCTGTAAGGTAACGGTCTTGTCAAGCACCTGAAGGGAAGCCCCAAAAGCCTGTAACATCAGTTCTGAGTGATTACGGCTGATGGCGGGTTCGGTAACCTCTGTGGGGGAGTCCGCATACAGACCCGCAAGCAGAATGGCGCTTTTTACCTGTGCAGATGCCGTTTTGGTCGCATAGGAGATTCCGTGAAGCGGATTGCCGTGGATCAAAAGGGGTGCACAGTCATTTTCATGCAGACTGCGTATGTCAGCACCCATAAGAGAAAGTGGCTCCATGATTCGTTTCATGGGGCGTTTCCTTATTGTTTCATCCCCGTTGATGGTAGCTGTAAACGGCTGTGCGGATAGTATACCGGAAAGAAGGCGTGTGGTCGTGCCGCTGTTACCGGTATCTAAGATGGAAGATGGTGCGATAAGTCCGTGCATGCCTTTTCCGTTTACAAGGATGCTGCCGTCACTGTCTTTTCCTATTAATATTCCCATTTGTTGAAAACAATTCATCGTGGAACGACAGTCCGCACTGTCTAAAAAACCGCGGATCCTCGTGGTGCCTTTTGCTAAAGAACCAAACATAATGCTGCGGTGGGATATGGATTTATCGCCCGGAACGGTAATTTCACCGTGTAATCTTTTTGTCATGATCTATCGTCCTTTCCTAAGTGGTAAAATGGGTGAATATTATTTTGTGTAGATTTTATACTCTGTTTTTTCCAAAATACATATAGCTTTTTTGAGGGAGTGCTCATCGTAAAATTCAATTCTAAGCGCCCCTTCTTCAAATTCACGGTTATGCACGATTCCCATGTTTTTCAGGTTAATTCCTTCTTTTGCAAACATACCGGATAATTTGGCGATGATACCGGTTTCATCCGGGATGGAGACGGTCAGACGGTAGGAACGTCCGATCGGTCCGCTGTAAAGATCGTTGAAGGAGTCCCGGTAATCCTTTGCCTGTGAAAAATAATCATGGAGCAAAGGGGTATCATCCTGCTTTATATGTTCGCGAAGCAAAGAAAGTGCACGGATATAGGCATCCATAAAGGTAAGAAGCTGCTCCTTATTTTCGGTACAGATCTGCTCCCACATAACAGGAGAAGAGGAAGCAATGCGGGTAATGTCCTTGAATCCTCCGGCGGCAATCATTTTCATCGTTCCCTTAGCATCGTCACTGTCGTGGATCAGATTGACAAGGGCGTATGCTGCCATATGGGGCAGATGGCTGATGGCGGCAGTAACTAAGTCATGCTTTTCTTCGTCCATGACAATAGGAATGGCGCCTGCTTTGCGTATGATATCGGTTAAAAATGAAATCTTATCCTTACAAATAGCCTGCGTGGGCGTAAGGATGTAGTAAGCATTTTCCAAAAGCCCGGCACTTGACGCATCATAGCCGGAGCGTTCACTTCCCGCCATGGGGTGTCCGCCGATAAAGCAGTCCTCCATATGAAGATTTCGTACCACATCATGAATGGTTTTTTTTACGCTTCCTACGTCCGTGACAAGGCTGTCTTTTTTGCGTATTTTCTGAATGTCGGATAAGTACTTTGCGTTATAATCCACCGGTGTGCATAAAAAGAACAGGTCGCATTCTGAAAATGCCGTGTGGATCGTATCATAGACAGCATCACAGATTCCTTCTTTTTGCGCGGATGCAAGGGCGGAAGTATCTATGTCAAAGGCAAGGATGCGGCAGCCCGGGTATGCCTGCTTCAGGGCTTTTGCCATAGAACCGCCGATCAGTCCGAGACCGATAAAACCAAAAGTCAGTTGTTTGTTCATAAAATCCAACCTCTTTGTTACTTTTTTGTTTGATTAGGTTAGTAAAAATATAACACTTTAAAGTGCTAAAGTCAATTCCGACAGGGAAAAAAGGAGAAAAAACGTACTGTTTGGCAATTTGTCTGTATAAAAAGTCTGAAAACAAGAATAATTTAGTAAAAGAAGAAACTTAAATCAGAAAAAAGCAAAAATAAATTGTGTAAATTATCAAAAAATAATTGTAATTATCTAATAAATTTAGTAATATATACCTAGCGAATGTTTTTGGAATGGTTTGGAAGAAAGATGATTGTAAAAACATTTATAAATGCAGCATTTGAGTAATGCAGAAAAGAGAGGATCGTCTATGAACATTTACACAACTGACAAGATTCGTAACGTCGTTTTATTAGGACATGGCGGAGCCGGTAAAACAAGCCTTGTGGAAGCAATGGGATATTTAGCGGGACTGACTTCCAGAATGGGAAAAGTAGTGGATGGCAATACCATCAGTGACTTTGGCAAAGAAGAGCAGAAACGCCAGTTTTCCATTTCTACTGCAGTAGTTCCTTTAGAATGGGAAGGCTATAAGATCAATATTTTAGATACACCGGGTTATTTTGATTTTGTGGGTGAGGCAGAAGAAGCAGCAAGCGCTGCGGATGCGGCGATCATCGTTATTTCCGGTAAAGCCGGTATAGAAGTGGGTACGAAGAAAGCATGGGATCTTTGTGAGAAATACAAACTGCCCCGTATGATCTTTGTTACCGATATGGATATTGATAATGCTTCTTACAGACAGGTGGTGGAAGATCTGACCGCATTATATGGTAAAAAGATCGCACCTTTCCATCTTCCGATTCGTGAAAATGAGAAGTTTGTCGGTTATATCAATGTCATTTCAGAGACGGGATATCGCTGGCAGGGGAAAGAAGTTGTGGAATGTGAGATTCCGGATTACAGTAAACCCAACCTTTCCATCTGCAAAGATACGTTGCTAGAAGCTGTGGCAGAAACCAGCGAAGAGTTCATGGATCGTTTCTTTAACGGAGATACTTTCTCGGAGGCTGAGATCCGTGCGGCTTTGCGTATCAATATCAATGACGGAAGCATTGTGCCGATGTCCATGGGTTCGAATATTTTATGTCAGGGTATTTATACATTGTTAGATGATATCGTTAAATATCTTCCAAGCCCGGAGAATCGTAAGATTGCCGGTATTTCCATGAAGACCAATGAGATCTTTGAGGCGGATTATGATTTTGCAAAAGCCAAATCCGCAGTGATCTGGAAGACCATTGTGGATCCTTTCATTGGCAAGTATTCTTTGATCAAGGTTTGTTCCGGTGTTTTAAAAGCAGATGACATGATCTACAACCTGGATAAGGATATCGAAGAAAAATTAGGTAAGATCTATGTGCTTCAGGGCAATAAACCGATCGAGGTAAAAGAACTTCATGCCGGTGATATCGGTGCGATTGCCAAACTGACAGCTGCAAGAACAGGCAATTCCTTATCCACCAAAGCCAACACGATCCGTTTTGGTGCACCGGCGTTACCGGTTCCTTATACATACAAACGCTACAAAGTAGTGAATAAGGGTGATGTGGATAAGGTTTCACAGGCATTACAGAAGATGATGCATGAAGATCTGACACTGAAAAATGTAAATGATGCAGAAAACAGACAGATGCTTTTGTATGGTATGGGCGATCAGCATTTGGATATTGTGGTCAGCCGTCTGTTAAATGAATATAAAGTGGCAATCGAACTTTCCACTCCAAAGGTTGCTTACAGAGAGACGATCAAGAAGAAATCCGATGTGGAGTCCAAGTACAAGAAACAGTCCGGCGGACATGGACAGTACGGTCATGTTAAGATGACGTTTGAACCATCCGGCGATATTGAAACTCCTTATGTATTTGACCAGATCGTTGTAGGCGGTGCGGTTCCAAAGAACTTCTTCCCGGCAGTGGAAAAAGGTATTCAGGATTCCATGGAAAAGGGACCTTTGGCTGCCTATCCGGTAGTGGGGGTTAAAGCCGTATTGTATGATGGATCGTATCATCCGGTTGACTCTTCGGAAATGGCATTCAAGATGGCAACGATCCAGGCGTTTAAGAAAGGATTTATGGAAGCGGGACCGATCCTGCTTGAGCCGATCGTTTCCCTGAAAGTGGATGTGCCGGATGAATGTACGGGTGATATCATGGGCGATCTGAATAAGCGTCGCGGACGAGTGCTTGGCATGAATCCGACCGGAAACGGCAGACAGACCGTGGAAGCGGATGTACCGATGTCCGAACTGTTCAATTACTGTACGGATCTTCGTTCCATGACAGGCGGCCAGGGAGAGTACTCCTATGAATTTGCCAGATATGAACAGATGCCGTCCGATCTTCAGGCAAAAGAAGTGGCAGCACGTGCGCAGAAGGTTGCAGAGAATACGGTGGATGCATAATGTTCTAATATTATAGTATTAAAATATGATAATATCAGAATGGCAATTAATCAGGCAATTACAGTTCCATGGCATTCTAATACTTTATTATAAAAAATAAGCAATATAGTACTAATATCTATGCAAAAAAAGACTTGTTTCCGATCACAGAAAGAATATAATGTGATTTGAGTGAGAAAACAGGTCTTTTTTTGTTGAAAAAAAGAAAAACCGTTTTGTTTTGGGGGCATAAATATCAGAACGAGGTTACAGGTTATGGAAGAGAAAAATACGAAAGATTTAACAGTGGGCAGTCCACTGAAGCTTATTATTAGTTTTAGCATTCCCATCTTTTTAGGAATGTTGTTTCAGCAGTTTTACAGTGTGGTAGATACGATGATTGTGGGGCAGACACTAGGCGTGGAAGCACTTGCGGCAGTTGGCGCAACCGGATCCATTACGTTTATGGTCATTGGATTTTGCAATGGGATTGCCTCCGGCTTTTCGATTCCGGTAGCACAGCGTTTCGGGGCGAAGGATGAAAAAGGGCTAAAACGCGCCATTGCTAACGGCATATATTTAAGTGCTGCATTTTCGGTTGTGATTACTTTTTTTGTGACGCGTTACTGCCGGGATATCCTGGAGTTTATGAAAACGCCGGATGATATTATACAGGGCGCATATGCTTATCTGATCGTTATTTTCTGGGGGATACCGATTACGTTTTTTTACAATCTGTTTTCCGGTATCATGCGTTCGATGGGTGATAGCAGAACACCGGTTTGCTTTTTGATTCTGGCATCCATCATCAATATTGTATTAGACATACTCTTTATCCTTCGCTTTGGTACGGGCGTGGAAGGTGCTGCCTATGCAACTGTGATTTCCCAGTTTGTAGCGGCTTTGGGAAGCGGTATTTTTATGGTAAAAAAATATCCGGTTCTTCATATGACTCGGGAAGAACGCAAAGTGGATTCTCATTGCATGATGCAGCTTTGCTATATGGGATTACCGATGGGATTGCAATATTCCATTACCGCTGTGGGAAGTGTGATCTTACAGACGGCGGTGAATGGACTCGGAAGTACAGCGGTGGCATCTACAACATCAGGATGCAAAATAGCCTGCTTTTTCCTGGTAATGTTTGATGCGTTGGGATCCACCATGGCAACCTATGGCGGTCAGAATGTAGGTGCCAGAAGGCTCGATCGTGTAACAAAGGGATTGTTTACGGCTTGTGCAATCGGCATGATTTATTCGGTATTTGCCAGCGGAATACTTGTGATGTTTGGGGACAAACTGGCACTATTATTTGTGGATGCCTCTGAAACGCAGATCATTGAAAATGTAGTGACGTATCTGCGTATCGAAAGTGGTTTTTATATATTGCTGACATTGGTAAACTGTGTGCGTTTCACCATTCAGGGAATGGGATTTTCCGGATTTGCAGTGATCGCCGGTGTTATGGAAATGGTGGCAAGAGCGGCAACTGCCTTTTTGCTGGTTCCTGTATTTGGTTACGCAGGGGCGTGTATGGCAAGCCCGGTTGCATGGATATTAGCGGATCTTTTCCTGGTTCCTGCCTTTTTCTATGTGCGGAAAAAATTGCAAAAGCAGTTTGCTGCTTCGGATGGTCCGGCAGTATAAATTGTCGAAACCAAAGATTTCAGAACGAAAATTGTTATTTATTTTTTGTTTACTGTTTATGATAAATAAAGTATGATGTAGGTTGTGGATGTAGAATCGCATCATACTTTATTTACATTTATACAGAAAATAATTATGGAATTTTTTTGAATTGCTCATAAAAGAAAAGAGGATTTACTATGTTATCATTATTGCTTCCCAATCTGGATTACGGTGTGCTGACTTTTATAGGAACCATGCTGACGTTTGCGGCCACCTGTCTTTTTTTACATTTGGGGAAAAATTATCTTCCGCAGGACAAAGGACGTGAGTTTGCACATGACGGCAAATTATCAGCGGGAAAACCAAGGGGTGCAGGTTTTATTTTTATTCTTGTATTTGCAGTGGGCTGCCTTTTATTTGCCAGACTGAATATTGAATGTTTGATTTATATTGTTTTGATTGTTGCCTGTATGCTGACAGGATATCTGGATGATAGTGCAAAAGAGTCCTGGGGCGAACTGAAAAAAGGACTTCTGGACTTTGGAATCGCCATTATGGTAGCCGTTACTTACATTAATTTTAACGGAACGCAGTTAACCATCCGCTCCATTGGATTTTCAGAAGCACTGCATCCGTTTTTATATGGTATTTTGATTGTGATTTTGGTATGGACATCCATCAATGTAACCAATTGTGCAGATGGTGTTGACGGACTTTCCGGAACCCTTACGATCATCACACTAACAACGATTTATTTTATGATTGACATGCAGGGTGGCGATGCGGACTTTTCGTATTCCATTCTTTTATTCATTGTGTGCATTCTCGGCTATCTGTGGTACAATGCCACACCCAGCCGGATGTTAATGGGAGATGCCGGCTCGCGGGCAATGGGAATTTTTATTGCAATTGCCATTTTACAGACGGAAAATCCTATTCTGTACATAGCGGCAGCCTTTATGCTGATTGTGGACGGTGGCCTGGGTCTGTTAAAAGTGGCGTTATTGCGCTTTTTAAAGATTCATATTTTTAAAAACATCAGATTCCCTCTTCACGACACGGTTCGCAAGCAGTATGGCTGGTCCAACACGCAGACGGTTTTCCGCTTTGCCATTATCCAGATCATCATTTCGATCGCCATGTTGTATGCGCTGTGATGATTGCTTTGTTGTGGTGTAAAGTGTGATTGCAGTTTGGTCGCAGTGTG
>CAYLSH010000045.1:0-15612 GCA_964386235.1 uncultured Lachnospiraceae bacterium
AAGCGTGCGCATCCTCACGGAGTGTTTTTTGTGCAATAGGTAATTTCAAAGAAATATCCTATTGCACAAAAAAGGATCCCTTTCGTGGCTCAAGTTCCTAATGTTCACGAAAGGGATCCTTTTTCTATACCCTGGTACGTCAGTTTCTTAATAACCGATGTACCGGTTACTTCTCTTTTATTCTGCGTCTATGATGTCGTCCACGATGTCGGTTGCCGGCTCTTCCGATACAACGGTATCCTCTTCGTCGAAGTAGAGATCATTTTCCATCTTTACACCGCATTTGGGACAATATATACTGTCGTCCGGCACATCGCTGTCACAGGATGCACATCTTCTGGTGCCTCTTAATTCGGCGATACGTCTTTCCAATTCTTTTATCATATGCTCTGCATTGTCCACCGCATCCATCTGCTCCGGAAACTCTCTTGAAGAATCATCCTTGTGAGCCTCATAATATGCACGCCCAATCTCCTTATAAGCACGTGTGATCGCATTCTCGTAAGTAACGATCTGACCTTTTAAACTGGCAATATCTGTCAGGTTCTTTGCCTTACCTGCCATCTCTTTTCCTTTGCTGGATATGGTCTCGCTAAAATCTTCCCAAAATGCCATATAAATACCCTCCAATCGAATCCTATCGGATCATATTATCGTTATTAGCACATCATTTTCTTAATAACTAATGTACCGGATTAAAGACAGTATACTACACTTTATTTTGAAAAACAACGTTGACAAGTCAGACCGATTTATGCTATTATAATCGCTGTGAGTTATCTCATGCTGCTGTAGCACAGTCGGTAGTGCGTCGCATTGGTAGTGCGGAGGTCACGGGTCCGATTCCCGTCAGCAGCTTTTAAAACCCTTGATTTTTCAAGGGTTTTTTTATGCAATAGGATATTTCTTTAAAATTACCTATTGCACTAAAAAACACTCCGTGAGGCCGCGCATACTTATTTTCCGACTACATGATGCGTTTTTTACCTGGCAAGAATTATTTATTGTGAATAAAATCCTACCCCAACTCCCTGCAAATTCCTTCGTACAGATCCCGTTTCATTTTTTCGCTGCTGCAGTCTTTTTCGATCAGTTCATTGTCTAAAAACATCATGAAGCAAAGAAATTTGCTAAAGATGGCAGAGATTGCGTAGGATTGTGAATGGCTATCCGATAAAACGCCCTCCTGTTGTCCTCTTTGCAATAGATAACGCATGATATTTATAGGATTGGCTGCTTTTGCCTCTTCATCTATAAGCAAAATATCCTGCATGACCTCGCATAGATTCACGTCCTTTGTCATGCTCAGATATTTGACTACACAGCTTCTTTGTTTGGTCTTTTTTTCCATTTCATCCAGCATAAGGAGAAATGCTTCTTTAAATGACGACTGTTTTTCCATCATATGAAGGAGGCGTTTTACCGTTGCTCCCACAAGATAAACCATAGCCTTTACTAACATTTCTTCCTTACTGGAAAAATACTCATAGGTGGTACCTTTCCCGATCCCAGCTTTTGCCGCAATATCGCAGACACGCATGGAGGAAAGATCCGCCCCTTCCGCTGTCAATTCCTCTATCGCACTGTAAATGGCTATGATCTTATCCTGTTTCTTTTCTTCCCTCATAATAATTTTTTCCCATCCTACTTTTTATTCCGGTTAAAGATGTCATATATACAAGGCACTACGTACAGGGTAAGTAAGGTACCGTAAGTAAGTCCGCCCACGATAACGATCGCCATGGGTTTTGACATATCCGCACCCATATCATTGCTAAAGAGCATGGTGGACATTGCCAGGATCGTTGTAAGTGCCGTCATCAATACCGGACGAAGTCTTGTACGTCCTGCGGTCATGATGGCTTCTTTCTTTTCCATACCATTTTCCCGCAGCTGGTTAATATAATCCACCAATACGATACCATTGTTTACAATAATACCGGAAAGCATAACAAACCCAATCATGGCAATGACACTGATCTCGCTACCGCTCATATACAAGCCCATAAAACCGCCTGTAAAAGCAAGCGGAATCGTAAACATAATGATAAACGGCGATAACAGGGACTGGAATTGCGCCACCATAATGAGGAACATAAAGATGATTGCCAATAATAACATCAGAAGCAACTGTTCCATGGCATCCATGATCATTTCATTTTCACCGGCAAAAACAAGGCTGTAGCCATCCGGAAGTTCATAGTGTTCTAAGGCTTTGTCCACATCCTCTGATACCAGTCCGACATTGTATCCTTCTGCAATGGTTGCGGATACCCCAATGTATCTTGTCTGGGAATCACGGCTGATCGAGTTCATACCCTGATGTTCTTCAAATGTTGCAATATCAGAAAGTAAAACTGTGCATTTTTTACTGTCCTTATCCGTATAATCAATTAACAGATCCTTAATATCATCCCTTCCCATATCCGCATTTGCCTGATGGATCACAATAATATCATATTCTTTTGTATCGGTAACAAGCTGGGTTGATCCGCTATCTTTGGTAATTTTGGCATTGATCTGTGAGAATACCTGTGCAACCGTAAGACCATGCTCAATTGCCTTATCCCGATCTACTAAAACACGCAGTTCTCCGGTAGTCTCTTCCATACCATCATTAACTTCGCCGACTCCTTCCACATTGGCAAGAATATCAGCCACTTCAGCAGCAATTCTTTGTAAGGTATCCAGATCACGTCCACGCACCTGAATCGATATCCCGCTTCCGCCAAGTGCACTCATATCCATGGCTTCCGAATTGACATTCAGCTTAATTCCTTCCAGATCGGATGCTGCTTCTTCTATCATTTTACCGACTTCATCTGCCGTATGCTTTTTATCTTCCCGCAGTGTAACATACATGGTTACGGAATTAGCAGAACTGCTGTCACCGCCAAGCAGTAAGGAATAATCACTCCCACCGGCCATGGCTCCTACATCTTCTACATCTTCAATTGCCCGTATCCGCTCTATCAGTTCATCCGAAATTGCCGCCGTTTCTTCCATTTTGGCATCCTTTGCCGTTTCCATGCTGATCGTGATCTGTGTGGAGTCCATGGATGGCATAAATGCGATTCCACGGCTGGCTGATAAGACTGCACTCAATACAAAGAGAACAACAACGCCTCCTAACACTGCCCATTTCCAACGCAGGGCAAATGCAATCGTCTTTTCATACAAGCGGCTCAATCGCTCGAAAAATCCGGTTTCTTTACTTTCTTTTACCGTTTTTAACACCTTAGATGCCATTGCCGGAACTACCGTCAAGGCAACGGCTAAGGATGCAAGAAGTGAGTAGCCGATTGTCAATCCCATATCCACAAACAACTGTCTGGTAAGACCGTCCGTAAATACGATCGGCAGGAATACACACACTGTTGTTAAAGTCGAAGCCACAATCGCACCGGCAACTTCCTTCGTACCTTCTATCGCCGCTTCCACCATGGATGCACCCTCATTACGCATACGGTAGATATTTTCAATAACAACAATGGAGTTATCTACAAGCATTCCCACGCCCAGCGCAAGTCCCGAAAGGGAAATAATATTGAGTGTAACGCCGCTAAAATACATACATACGATCGCCGTGATCAAACTGATTGGAATGGATACCGCAATCACCAAAGTCGGTCTCATATCCTTTAAAAAGAGGATTAGGATCAGGATTGCCAGGATACCACCCACTACAATATTACTTAAAATGGAATCCATAACCAGATCGATATATACCCCCTGATCCATTAAGGTAATGAGAACCAGATCTTCATTTTCTTCTAACATCTGATCAAATTCATCCAAAATAGCATCGGAAACATCACCTGTGGAATAACCGGTCTGTTTCTGCATCTGCAGCATGATACCAGGTGTACCGTTTACATTCGTATAGATTTCCGCAGAATTATCCGTCATGAACACATCTGCCACATCTCCCAACGTGATGATGTCCACATCATCCATGTTCATATTTAAAAGGGGCATTGCCTTTAACTGTTCCACATCATCCGGTTTATCCCCCACACGGATCAGATACTGCGTACCCTCTTCTGTTACATATCCTGCCGGCATGGAGAAATTCTGAGCCGTCAGCAGATTTTTTACCGTTTCCACTGTCAGGATTCCATTCATATCCGCATTGCTGTAAGCCATGTCTCGGGAATCCTCTAACTGTTTCGTAGCATCTGCCAGTTGCTCTTTGGCATCTGCTAACTGTTCTTTGGCACTGTCAATCTGTTCATAGGCAGAATCTATCTGCTCTCTTCCGGATGTCAGTTGTTCTTCGGATGAATCCAACTGGGACTGTGCACTTTCAATCTGTGCTTCTCCAAATGTAAGAGTTGCCTCCGAGGAACCAAATTTAGAAGCCGCCGTAATCTGTCCGGCAGTCAGTTCCGCCATTTTTTCATCCAATGCATCTGCCTGGGTCTTTAGTTTATCCACCTGTGATTCTAAGGTGCTAACTGTGAGGATGGTTTGAATATTGTTCAGGACATCATCTAATAAGGGAGCTGAACTTTTCAGATCTGTAGCCGCTTCATTTAATTTATTCTTAATATCAGCATCTGACATGGTCGATAAATCCACTCCCAGCATGTCACCGATTGTTGCTTTATCCTCCTCTGAGAATGTTGACTGCGCAGCATACTGCATCATCCCCAGATAAGCCTTATAAGAGGATTCCTTATTCTGATACTCCTGCAGATACTGTTCGTATTTGTCCTGCCCACCCATAGATGTCACCTGTGCCATCATCTGTGTGTTCAGAGAAGCAATATTGGCTTCCAGCTTCGCTTTTCCATCAATCAGGGCAGCCATACCTTCTGACATCTGCCTGGTCAGTTCTTCCTTTTGCTTATCCAGTTCCTCTTTTCCACTGTTTAATTCATTCTTTTTATCCGCTAATTCTTTTTTTCCATCTTCGATCTTTTGTTTTGCATCCACAAGATCCTGCTCTTTTTCCGCAATTTCGTTTAAGTTATCTGCGATCTCTTTTTCCCCATCGGCAATCTCAGCATAACCATCGTTGATCTCCTGTTTTGCCTCTTCCAATTCCTTATCGATGGATCCAAATACCTGTTCATTGATGGCATCAATCTTTTCCTGACGGATAACCACATGCACACTTTCTTCAATCAGACCCGTGGCACTCGCAGACGCTACCCCTTCGATACTTTCTAACCTCGGAATGATATTCTGCTGTGTATATTCACTGATCTCGGCATTGGTCATACCTTCCATTCCGACCGCTGCGATCATAACCGGCAGCATATCCGGGTTTAATTTCATGATAATGGGACTTCCCACCGAATCATCCCAATAAGATTTGATCTGGTCAAGGCTCTCCCGAATCTCTAACGAAACCGAGTCCATATTGGCACTCTGGGCAAATTCCATTATAACCATCGAATAATTCTCGCCGGATACGGAACTGATATTTTCAATATTACTGATGGTCGCCATTGCCGATTCCACCGGCTTGGTCACTACGGTTTCCACCGTTTCCGGGCTTGCGCCCACATAAGTTGTCATTACGATCACATAAGGAAGATTGATGTTTGGTAAAAGATCCGCACTCATCTTCGTAAAGGAAACCACGCCCAATACAATGACCATAATCACCGCTACCAATACCGTATACGGCTTTTTCACGCTAAATTTTGACATTTTCTTCTCCTCTTTGTTTTTATTTCCGACCCGCCGGTCAGTTTTGTCCATAAAAAAGAGTTTCGCTTGCGAAACTCTAGCGCCGCTTTTGCGTCGCTTTTAGCGACATTCTACCTATGCAAAAGCGTGCGCATCCTCACGGAGTGTTTTTTGTGCAATAGGTAATTTCAAAGAAATTTCCTAGTGCATAAAAAAAACCGGAACCTGAGCGAACCGGTTTTACCTGTATCTTCATATATCCGTAACTTTACGAATCTTAGACTTGATTCTTTGCAAAGCGTTGTCGGCAGATTTTTCATCCCGTCCCAACACCTTGGCAATCTGAGTATAAGTCATACCCGTTAAATAAAGATCCAGAACCTGCTTTTCAAAAGAACTAAGTTCTTCCTCAATTTTTCTTTCTAATGATAACACATTTTCTTTATCAATCAAGAGTTGTTCGGGATCTTTTTGCGTGTCAGATTCTAAAAAATTTATAAACTCGTCGCCTTCTCTTCCCGATTCCTCTTCATGCAAAGTGGAATGAAGGGATATATAGGTATTCAGAGGCATATGCTTCTTACGGTTGGATGCCTGTACCGCCGTATACATCTGTCTGGAAATGCAAAGATCGGCAAACGTAAAGAAACTGGCATCACGTCCCGGGTCATAATCGCGAATCGCCTTAAACAATCCGATCATTCCCTCCTGAATCAGATCCTCATTATCCGCACCGAGTATATACATGGACTTGGCTTTACTCCGAACAAGATTTTTATACTTGTTCATAATGTAATCGGTTATGTCTCTTTCCCCATCCCGCAAACGTTCAATCAGTATTTCATCGGCCTCATTTTGATACTTTATGACGGTTTCTGATGACATTTCCTGCATTTCCCTCCTTTTTTTGCAAAAACAGAGCCTAAATACGAAAGTTTTCTTGCAGTTTTTATGTAAACCTCAAATGTGGATCAGTCTCTCTGACGAACAATTTCATATGCCAGAACCCCCGCTGCAACGGAGGCATTTAAGGAATCAATATCCCCTTTCATGGGAATGGATGCAATAAAATCACATTTTTCTTTTACCAGACGGCTGACACCTTCTCCTTCATTTCCAATCACCAGTCCGATCGGTCCGGTCAGATTGAGTTTGTACATGGATTCACCGCCCATGTCCGCACAGACAAACCAAAGGCCTTCTTTTTTTAATTCCTCAATCGTCTTTGAGAGATTTGTCACTCTGGCAACCGGTGTATAATTCAATGCTCCTGCACTGGTTCTTGCCACCGTGGCAGTCAGACCGACCGCACGGTTTTTCGGAATAATAACCCCATGTGCTCCCGCCAGATTGGCTGTACGAATGATGGCTCCCAGATTGTGCGGATCTTCTATATTATCCAGCAAAATAACAAAGGGGGCTTCTCCCTTTTTACGGGCATTTTCCAATATATCCTCCACCTGCGCATATTCATACGCTGCTGCAATGGCAATAACGCCCTGGTGGTGACCGGTATCGGACATCTGATCCAGACGTTCTTTTGCTACATATTTCACATAAATGTCCTTATTCTTAGCCAGTCTCTTGATCGTCATGACAGGACCATCCTGACAACCATCTAAAATATACAGTTTATCCACCGGCTTCTCACTGCGAAGCGCCTCTATTACTGCATTTCTTCCTTCTATCCTGCTTTCATTCACTAAACCGGTATTATCCATCTGTTTCTCCTAAATCCAATTCTACTAATCTGATTTTCACATATCTTCGGATTAATAACGCCTGTTATAATTCAATATCCATCCGTTCTAACGCTTCTTTAATCAGTATAATGATACGATCCTCATCATTTTTCAGATACAAATATCCAAACAGGGCTTCTAAGCCCGTCGCTTTCCGATAATCCGACACGGAAGCGTTCTTTGCGGTGGAATATGACTTGGCATTTCTTCCTCTTTTATACACTGCCAGTTCTTCTTCGGACAAATGGTCCAACAGAAATTCTGCCATTTTTGCCTGTGTCTGTGCTTTTACGATTGCACTTTTCTGTTTGTGAAGACTCTCTGCGGCACGATTTCCACGCTCCACAATTACGGTTCGAATGATCAGATCAAATACGCAATCTCCCAAAAAAGCAAGGGTCAGAGGGGAATAATGTCGCAGATCCACCTCTTTACAGTCAAATTCTTTCTGTAGTTTTCTAAGAAGGCTTATGCTCTCTTCCATTTTACCCCTTCTCTGGTATCTTCCAGTACGATACCCTTCTCTAACAGTGCATCACGAATCTCATCCGCCAGTTTAAAGTTCTTTTCTTTTCTTGCTGCCTGTCGGGCCTGAATCATATCTTCGATTTCCTGATCGAGCATCTCTTCTTTTCTCTCTAAGATCAGACCACAGATATCCGCAAGTGTCGTTAACTGTTTTAACAGTGCTTCCACATATTCTTTTGAACTGTTTTCATCCGTATTCGTGTTAATAAACTTAACCAGTTCAAATATAACGGAGATGGCATCCGCCGTATTAAAATCATCATCCATCGCTTCATCATAACGTGTGTTATAATCATCCGCTTCCTGAATAAGCTGTTTTTCCGCTTCTGTAATGCCGCCGACAATACTTGCGTTTGTTAAATATGAATTTAATTTATCAGCGCATGTAACCATTCTTTCCAATCCGTTTTTAGCAGCTTCCATCAGATCCGCACTGAAGTTCAACGGACTTCTGTAGTGAGCCGAAAGCATGAAGAAACGAAGTACCTGAAGATCATACTTCTGTGCGATATCCCTTACCGTAAAGAAATTGCCTGCGGACTTACTCATCTTCTTGTTATCAATATTTAAGAAAGCGTTGTGCATCCAGTATTTTGCAAACGGAACACCATTTGCCGCTTCTGACTGTGCAATCTCATTTTCATGATGGGGGAATACCAGATCCTCTCCGCCTGCATGAATATCAATCTCATCTCCCAGGTATTTTTTACTCATAACGGAGCATTCTATATGCCATCCCGGACGACCGTTGCACCATGGAGATTCCCAGTAAGGTTCTCCGTCTTTTTTCGGTTTCCACAATACAAAATCAAGCGGATCTTCTTTTTGATCCTCACCGGATACCAGTAAAGAACGGTTACCGCCCTGTAAGTCATCCAGATTTTTGTGGGAAAGTTTTCCATATTCTTTAAACTTTCTGGTTCTGAAATATACGGTGCCATCCTCCGCTGTATACGCATATCCTTTTTCCATCAGCGTACCGATCATATCCAACATACCACAGATTTCTTCCGTAGCCAGGGGATGAGTCGTAGCAGGACGCACATTCATTGCCGCCATATCCTTTTTGCACTCTTCAATGTAACGTTTGGAGATTACAGAAGCCTCCACGCCCTCTTCAATTGCTTTTTTTATGATCTTATCATCCACATCCGTAAAATTCGATACGTAATTCACTTCGTATCCTTTATGTTCCATGTATCTTCTGACCGTATCAAATACGATCATCGGTCTGGCATTGCCGATATGGATCAGATTGTACACGGTAGGTCCGCATACATACATTTTTACCTTACCTTCTTCTAATGGAACAAATTCTTCTTTTCTTCTGGATAAAGTATTATAGATCTTCATCTTTTTACACTCCCTTTATTCTTTTGATAACTGATTTACTTTCTTTTCCAGTTCCAGAATCCGATTGATCAACTCCGTATTCGTATTCTGTAACTGTGTAATATCTTCTCTGACCGGATCCGGTAAATGTCCATGATCCATGGTTTCCTGCGGAAGGGTCATATTATTGCGTCTTACTACGCGTCCGGGAACACCAACTACCGTAGAATTGGGCGGTACTTCATCTAAGACCACACTTCCGGCGCCAACCTTACTATTGTCTCCGATACTGAAAGAACCCAGCACCTTGGCTCCTGCACTAATCATAACATTATTGCCGATCGTAGGATGTCGTTTACCGTGTTCTTTTCCGGTACCACCAAGGGTTACTCCCTGATACAGGGTCACATTGTCTCCAATGATCGTTGTTTCCCCTATAATTACACCATTACCATGATCGATAAAAAGTCCCTTTCCAATCTTTGCACCCGGATGAATCTCGATACCGGTTTTGCGGACCGCACGCTGGGAAATCCATCTTGCCCAGAAATAATGTCCTTTTTCATACAGTCTGTGTGCTATCCGGTAATGTAACATCACCTTAAAGCTTGGATACAAAAACACTTCCATTTTGGAATGAATTGCCGGGTCCCGTTCCTCTATTAATTTTATCTCATCCTGAACCATTTTAACAAAAGACATACGCACCTCTTAAAAGAATATATTAGATAATATTCAAAAAGTCATCATACTTTCTAAAAATTCTTATTTGGAACACCCGCTGCATCCTTCACATTTCTTAGCACGACTGAAACTATCCACATCCATGGTCGCAAATTCTCTCGGACTGCTTAACATACAGATTGCCTGGGAAGAAATTCCTTCTCCCGTTCCGGTAAAGCCAAGCCCTTCTTCCGTAGTTGCTTTTACATTCACCTGCGAAATATCAATGCCAAGTGCATCTGCAATGTTGTGGCGCATCGTATCAATATGCGGTCTCATTTTCGGTGCCTGTGCAATAATGGTTGCATCTATATTTTCAATAAAATAACATTCGTTTTCTAATAATTTCCCCACTTGGGCAAGTAGTTTCAAACTGTCTGCTCCCTCATAGGCAGGATCCGTATCCGGAAAGTGTTTCCCGATATCCCCCAGTGCCGCTGCACCTAAAAGGGCATCTGAAATCGCATGTAAAAGCACATCCGCATCCGAATGTCCCAGTAATCCTTTTTCATAAGGGATCTTCACACCACCTATGATCAGGTCCCTTCCTTCTACCAGTTTATGAACATCATATCCCATTCCTATACGCATACAAATCCTCATTTCTAAATGGCACATCCCGCCATCTCAATTCGCAAGTTATTAAATTTATATTTAATTATATACCCGTTATCATGGATACAATCGGCATGGTTATGACCGATAGAATCGTTGTCAGTACCACACTTCCGGATGCCAGTTCATAATCACCATCGTACTGTTGTGCCAACATGGCTGTCATGCTGGCAACCGGGGTTGCAATCATAACCATACAGACGCCTAATAACATCTCACTTGTAATAAAGTGTTTCAGAATCCATAACCCCAGCACCGGAAGAACGATAAGTTTAACGGCAGAGAAAATCAACAATCTTACGTCCACAAATAGTTTTTTAAGATCCATGTCCGCCATGGATACCCCAATCACCATCATACTAAGCGGTGCACATAAATTGCTCAATGTTAAAACCGTTGACTTTACAAAAGAAGGCATCTCTATATGCACAAAGGAAAGTACAATGGAGATCAGACAACAGATCACGCCGATATTGAGAACTCTGGAAAGGTCCATTTTTTCCTTTGGTCCATCATTTGATTTTAGGGCAAGAATACCATAGGTATAGATCAGAAGATTAAACGGAATCAGAAATACCGACGCATACAAAAGAGCATCCGTTCCATACAGTGCACTGATAAGCGGGAATCCCATAAACCCGATATTGGAAAAGATTGTGATCACACGGTATACACCGACACTCTTTTGCGGTACCCTGAGTATAATGGGAATCAGTAAAGAAACCACAATCAGTCCGACATATACCAAAACTGCGAGGCCCATTGTCATCAGAAGTTCCTTTCCTTCTACCGCATTCTCGCTATTGATGCTGCCCGATAAGATCATGGCAGGATTGGCAATATTTACAACAATCCAAGAAATACTTTTACTGATCTCCGTGTTTAAAACACCCTTTTTCTTCATATAATATCCGAGTAGCATCAGGATAAATAATACGATCATTTGCTGTAACAATAACATATCTTTTTATCACTATTCAAAAATAGTGTTCCTCCCATATCTGCAATTTCCCTATGTATTTTACCCTTTTTTACGCTTAAAATCCACAAGATACTGCACTTTCTGATAAAAAATATCCGTCAGGTAAGTAATCAGCATTCCAAGCAGCGTGGAAACAATTAAAATAAGAACGGTTGCAATTCCAAACCGTACTGTCATACCGTATTCAAAATAGTTGATTGCCCACATAAAAAGGAATGTATGAGATAAATAAAAATACAACGAATATTTTCCCAGAAATCTTCCCACCGGATCATAATATTTCCATAAGGAAGCAAAACAGGCTACAAAGAGCGTAAAAACCGTAATCGCAAGAATCCGCCACAGGGTATTCGCCACAGGATCCGTCCATACATATTCCGGATTTTGTACACCGGATATGGCAAAACGAACTGCACATGCGGATCCTGCTCCAAAAACTAACATGAAGATCACACGTACAGACCTGTTCCATTTTAACACTTCTTTTTCATATAAGGCTAATAATACTCCGATCGCAAAAGCAATGTTGGAAATATACCAGAAGTCATATTCTCCGTTCCGATACAGATGATTGCTGTACACATAAGTAAAAACTACCATGGCATCCGCCCGAAGATGCCTGTTTTGAAACAGAAACCAGATTGCCATAAATGCCAGATACAACACAAACATAACCGTCATATACCAGAAATCATGTCCAAACCAGATGTCGGAAAGATCCTCAAGCGAACTGCCGGATGCTGTTTCAATCAATAATACTACGATCAGATATGGAATGTAAACAGAAATAATTCGTTTCAGGACAAACCGTAATCCAATCCTTTTTTCTCCGGCGGACTTTGATAATCCGTATCCCGAAAAAAGTAAAAAAACTGCTACTCCGTAAGGTCCTAATCGGGATAATCCATATCGGATCAGTTCCCTCGTTCCTTCTTCCCGGAAAAACCATGCCCACCACTCCGCATAATGGGACAAAATAATCATCACAGCACCCAGGCCTCGAAACCAGGCACTTGTTTCCTTTGTAAATAACACGTGTTTTTTATTGTATTTACCCATGTCTGTTACCATTCTAAATCAATTTTTAAAGTCCATGCGTCATATGGCACAAGCACTTCCTGAAATCCGGCTGAAAAAGGAGCCAGTTCATAGGGTCCAAAATAAAATACGATTCCTTCTTCTGTCAGATAAAAAGGGGAGTCCATACAGGTGTATTCATAAACACTATCCACTGCATTTTCCCAATAAATATCCGGGTTCTTTTCATATACCAGTGTAAATGCCTGCTTTACCAGTTCTTTTATCTGATTTTCATCCTCAGCCACAATGTCACCAAGACCCAATCGTTCCCCGGTATGTACATTAAATACATAATTCATCCAAAACGGCATACCATGGGCTCCGCCCATATAATCATAGTTTTGCTGCGTAAAACATAAATAGGTTCCGTCCCAGTAACGCAAAGGAGAAAGGCTGCTTTCATAGGAGTAATAGTAATAATAGGTTCCGTTTTCTTCGTCCAGTGCTTCTTCTTCCACACTAACCGCATTATCTTTTTCATACTCTATCGTTTCCGTTTGTTCCTTTTCCAGGATCTGATTGATCTGTGCGGCTCCGCCATATTTGTCATCTAATACAAGCCATTCCAAATCCCAGTAGGCAATCGCAAACTGCGGATCTGCTTGTCCATAAATTGTGTCTTTTTGCGTTTTAACCTCTCCCAATTCACTAATGTGACTGTCATAAAACGCATCACCCAGTTTTTCTTCTGCATGTGGCATATCCACGTCTCTGCGCATAATATAAAGTTTGTATTCATCTTCGCCCGGATAATACAGATATCCATTTAAAAATACCGGTTCCATAGCTTCCCGGGGATCTGTGATTCCAATTCCAATCATTTTATCTTTTACAAACACTTCTTCCGTTTCCCCACTCTCCAGTGAAACACGTTCATAATGATATTGCGTAAAATCACTCCCTGAGACCATTGTCTGCTGATAAAGATACTCCTCATCCATATCAATGATATTGGTGTCGGTATTAAAATCACACAGATCACGCACTTCCCCGTTCTGTGGATTGTATAAATACATCTCTTCATCTGCATAACTGGCAAATAACCAGTCGGTATCATTGACTGCAAATAAGGTCGCTGTATCCAGGCTTTCCGGAAGGGATGTTTCCTCACCTGTTTCGGTATCTATCAGACAGTACCGGTAATCTTCATTACGAAGCAGATAAATGCCATATCTGCTTTTACTCTCTGCAAAATTCAGCATCCGATAGCCATGTTTGTAATAAAAGGGCATGGAATACCCATCAGGGATGTTTTCCAACTGTATCGTAACCGGAGCATCCATAAGTAGTTTTCCGTCCGGACCGATCTGATAACCGCTTAATGTATAATCCGTTTCATCATATTCATAATACAGAACATTCTCTACCACGGACAGGGCTCTTCCGATTTGCTGCCCGATCTCCCGGATCTTTTCATATCCGCTTCCATCCGTACCAACCATGGAAAGGGAATATCTGTCATTGTCCGCATCATCCTTTTCTTTTTCGATAAAATAAAGGGTATCCCCAATCAAAATACCACCTGCATCCTTATAAATAAAACGGGTATCTTCCGTTTTATTCTCCGGGCTTTCCCAGATATTGTGCGAAGAATTACTATCTTTTTCGTATCTGCAAATACGATCTTCTCCAACAAAATAAAGGGCTTTTTCATCTTCTAATACATTACCGGACGTTTTTTCTTCTTTTAATTCAATTACTTCGTCAAAAACCGGCTCCTCCGTTATTTCTTCAATATCAGTGTTCTCTGTTTCTTTTACACACTCTTCAACGGAAGATACGGTCTCTTCCTCATTATTGGTTTTGCAACCGCATAAAGCCATTCCCAACATAAGTGCTGCGATCCACAGATATTGTTTTCTCATATGTGCTCCCTTCAAAGTTCAATCCTTATAATAGAAAAGGGCGATCGCCAGACCGCCCTGCTCACAACCTTTAGTTTACACTAAAACGCTGTAATATGCCATATACTTTTAACATTTTATACAATTATTGAATCGCATCGTTGTCAAACAAAACATATTCCAAATTCTGTAAATCTTCTATTTTTGGTGCATATGCGCCATCCGTAAGTTCAATTCTTACGGTAGTTGTCTGGGGTTCTGCATAAGTTGCATTGTAAATGACATCTTCTAATGCAGTAACAAATGCAGCAATGATTTTTTCCATCATTTCTTCCTCTGAGGGAGTCTCTTTACCTGCCGTAGCGGCTTCTTTCCATTCATTTACCATGGTATCCACCGCTGCCATATAATTATCCATAGTAGGTCTAAAAACCTGCATCTGTTCGTAAGTAACCGTTACCACGTAAGAATCATCCTCCTGTTTCTCTGCTTCTCCAACCGTATACTTAACGTTTGAAAGCATGGTAGCGATCACATCACGCATGCTCTCTGCCTGATCCTCAGAAACATTTGCAGAAGACATAATGGCATCCAGTTGGGCATCAAGACCTTCTTCGTAGATAGCAGATGCTTCTTCTTCTGTTGCAATATCCTGTTTAACCATAGCCGTAGAATCATTTTTGTAGGAATTGTCCAAAAGCGCATTTAAATAAGCAGATGCATCAAATGATCCACAACCTCCTACGAGTCCCATCAACATGACACAAACTAATACAAGCGCAATGTTTTTTGTGAATTTTCTCATCTCTATCTCCTCCGTTTTTAATACTTACCGCCCCATTATACCTTTTTCTCCACAAAAGTCAACGATAAGCCAAAAGCAGGCATAACGCGTGGCAAATAGGCATCAACAACAAAACGACCCTGATAAAATCAAGGCCGTTTTGGACTGTGTACATAGCGAGAGGGGGATTCGAACCCTCGACACCACGGGTATGAACCGTGTGCTCTAGCCAACTGAGCTATCTCGCCAAATATAAAATTGTATCTACCAAGTGATACTTAGTAAATAGTGGGACCTATAGGGCTCGAACCTATGACCCTCTGCTTGTAAGGCAGATGCTCT
>CAYLSH010000046.1:0-15476 GCA_964386235.1 uncultured Lachnospiraceae bacterium
TTTGTCGAAGAATGGCGGAGCCATTCTTCCGAGTATTCAAAAACAAATAAAGAATTTATCGAAGAATGAAACAAATAAAGTATTTCTAAAGCAGCAAAGGACGCTGCTAAGAAATACTAAGTTATTTGTCGAAGAATGGCGGAGCCATTCTTCCAAATGGGCAAAAATAAATACTCTATTGCTTATAGAGAAATTGATTAGACTATAATAGGAGAATTAAAAATGGCAAGAAGAAAAATTGTAGCCGGCAACTGGAAAATGAACATGACTCCAAGCCAGGCAGTTGCATTGTGCAAGGAATTAAAAGATGTTGTAAAATCTGACAGCGTGGACGTTGTTTACTGCGTTCCGGCAATTGATATCGTACCGGTAGTAGAAGCAGTGAAAGGTACGAACGTAGAAGTTGGTGCAGAAAACATGTACTTTGAAGAAAAAGGTGCTTACACAGGCGAAATTTCTGCTGAAATGTTAGTAGATGCAGGTGTTAAATACGTTATCATCGGTCATTCTGAAAGACGTGACTACTTCAAAGAAGATGATGCATTATTAAATAAGAAAGTAAAGAAGGCTTTCGAAGCAGGTCTTACACCAATCCTTTGCTGTGGTGAAACATTAGAGCAGAGAGAAATGGGCGTTACCATGGACTGGATCAGACTTCAGATCAAATCTGACTTAGTTGGAATTACAGCAGATCAGGTAAAAGAAATGGTTATCGCTTACGAACCAATCTGGGCTATCGGAACAGGTAAAACAGCTACAACGCAGCAGGCTCAGGAAGTATGTAAGGGCGTTCGTGACTGCATCGCTGAAATGTATGATGAAGCAACAGCAGAAGCAGTTCGTATCCAGTACGGCGGATCTGTAAATGCAGGCAATGCAGCAGAATTATTCGCTCAGCCTGACATCGACGGCGGTCTTGTAGGCGGCGCAAGCTTAAAAGTTGATTTTGGTAAGATCGTAAATTACTAAGAACAAGAAAAATTGGAAAGAATAATTCCATGAAGAAAGAGGATTCTTTGTTGAAAACAACAATTGAATCCTCTTTTATTGTGCCTTATAATGAGAACGATCAGGAAAAGGAAATAGATGGCATAGAAGTCTATCATGCTGCCAATAGCATATAAAAAAGAGATTCCGAAATGAGGATGGATTATGACATTAAAAGAACTGGAAATAGGAAAAACAGCGATTATTGAGAGTGTTGGAGGCGAAGGTGCGCTTCGTCAGCATTTTTTAGATATGGGTGTGATACCGGGAGCACAGGTAACCGTGGTAAAATATGCACCCATGGGCGATCCTGTGGAACTTAGGATACATGGCTACGAACTGACTCTTCGTCTGGATGATGCGGCGAAAATTGATATTATGCCGTGTGCGGACTCACAGACACGGAATGATCAGAAAAGTATGCGTAAAAACAGTGAACATCCGGGACTGGGAGAGGGAGGTAAGTTTCATCCCAAGGGAAGCGGTACGCCTTTACCGGAAGGAAGTGTCCTTTCTTTTGCTTTGGTTGGCAACCAAAACTGTGGCAAGACCACTCTTTTTAACCAGCTGACCGGTTCTAAACAGCATGTGGGAAATTTTCCGGGTGTTACGGTGGAGAGAAAAGAAGGAATCATTATCGGACATGACGATACGCTGATCGTGGATCTGCCCGGTATTTATTCCATGTCACCATATACAAGGGAAGAACTGGTTTCCCGTGATTTTGTCTTAAATGACAGACCAAAGGCAATCATAAATATCGTGGATGCGACCAATATTGAACGGAATCTGTATCTTACCATGCAACTTTTGGAGATGGATATTCCGGTGATCGTTGCATTAAATATGATGGATGAAATGACGGGCAACGGTGGTTCGATTGATGTCAATACGATGGAGGCAATGCTCGGCGTGCCGGTCGTTCCGATCTCTGCGGCAAAGGGACAGGGTATTCACGAACTGGTCGAACATGCGGTGCATGTGGCAAAGTATCAGGAAAAACCGACAAGACAGGATTTTTGTGACCAGAATGATCATGACGGTGCCGTGCACCGCTGCTTACATGCCGTAAGCCATCTGATTGAGGATCATGCGAAAAATACCCGTATTCCGGTTCGGTTTGCAGCGGGTAAGGTAATAGAGGGCGACTCGCTGATTTTAGAGAGATTGCAGTTGGACCAAAATGAAAAAGAAATGTTAGAGCACATCATGGCACAGATGGAAAAAGAAAGAGGAATGGATTGCAATGCAGCCATTGCCGATATGCGTTTTTCTTTTATCATGAAAGTTTGTGACGAATGTGTCAGAAAACCAAAAGAAAGTAAAGAACATGTACGGAGTCAGAAACTGGATCGTCTGCTTACGGGAAAATATACCGCCATTCCGATCTTTATCGGCGTGATGGCACTGGTATTTTATCTGACGTTCAATGTAATCGGTGCATGGTTACAGGATCTTTTGGCGATGGGAATAGAGGCGGTCACAATGCTTGTGGACAGGGCGCTGGTAGCAGCGGGCGTAAATGAGGTCATGCACGGACTGGTGATCGGCGGCATCTTTGGAGGTGTGGGAAGTGTGCTGAGTTTTCTTCCCATTATCGTGACGATGTTTTTCTTCCTTTCTTTACTGGAAGACAGCGGATACATAGCAAGAGTGGCGTTTTTTATGGACAAATTGCTGCGAAAACTGGGATTATCCGGCAGAAGTATCGTTCCCATGTTAATTGGTTTTGGTTGTACGGTACCGGCGGTTATGGCATCAAGAACGCTTCCCAGTGACAGGGATCGTAAAATGACGATCCTGCTTGCACCATTTATGAGTTGTACGGCAAAACTACCCATTTATGCTTTCTTTGTGAATGCATTTTTCCCGGAGTATGGCGGACTTGTTATGACGGGATTGTATGTATTGGGGATTATAATGGGGATTTTGATTGCATTCCTTTATAAGAAAACGCTTTTTAAAGGCGAAGCCGTTCCGTTTGTGATGGAATTGCCCAATTACCGGATGCCGGGTGCAAGAAATGTTTTACAACTTTTATGGGAAAAATCAAAGGACTTTTTACAGAGAGCTTTTTCTGTGATTTTGGTAGCAAGCATTATTGTCTGGTTTTTACAGAGTTTTGATTTCAGACTGAATTATGTCAGTGATTCGCATGAGAGTATTCTGGCAGCCATATCCGGTCTGCTCGTACCTGTTTTTACCCCGATCGGACTTGGCGACTGGAGAATCATTACGGCACTGATCAGTGGTGTAATGGCAAAGGAGAGCGTGGTATCTGTTTTGGAAGTGCTGTTTGGAGCGGGAGGCGGAATCCATGCTGCCATCAGCCCATTATCCGCAGCTTCCCTGATGGTATTCAGTCTGCTGTATACGCCCTGTATCGCAGCAGTGGCTTCCATACGCCGGGAACTGGGAAGAAAATGGGCAATTTATGTGGTCTTATGGCAGTGCGTGCTCGCATGGTGTGCGGCATTTGTGGTAAGACTGATTGGAATGCTATAGGAGCATTTTTTCAATCTCATTCTGTGGTACAAAACCGATGGATTTGTCTACCGCCTGTCCGTTTTTAAATAGGATGACGGTGGGAATGCTGGCAACACCATACTGAAGTGCAAGGGGTGTATATTCATCAATATTGACTTTGCCTACTTTTACTTTGCCTTCGTATTTCGTGGCAATTGCTGCGATTGTTGGAGCCAACATTTTACAAGGTCCGCACCAGTCCGCCCAAAAGTCCACCAGAACGGGACAATCGGACTGCAGGACCTCCTTTTCAAAATTATCGGTGGTAAGAGTAATCTCTGACATATTTAATCCTCCTTTAGTGATTTGTAATATAACATACAGTGGCAGTATCCCTCAAATGTGGGATCTTTGATCTGATTACGAAATTCTTCGCAGATACACTTGTTTTCGGGAATCTTTTCGAGCCGGCAGGGACAATAACCGCCGGTTCTTTTTAACCCTTCTTTAATATTGTCTACAATCTCTTGATTTTGATTGAGAGTAACTTTCATAAGTCCTGCCTTCCTTTTTCTTGTACAGAAACCTTTTTTCTGATACCATATAACAACATGTTGTGGTGTTATTATAGCATTATTCTGTGCACAGAACTATTAAATATTCATAAACAAATGGGACATCACAGAAAAAGGATTCACAGAAAGGCAGAAAATATGACGCACAAAACCCATGCACTGACCCAAATTGCATTAATGACCTCCATACTTTGCATCATAGGGCCGCTTGCTCTCACATTTCCATTCAGCCCGGTTCCGGTTTCGCTTACCACACTGATTTTATATATTTCCGTGTATGTGATCGGAAAAAGGGGTGCCGTGATCAGTTGTGCCTTGTATCTGCTAATCGGAATTATCGGGATCCCGGTGTTTTCGGGATTTACCGGAGGCATAGGAAAAATACTGGGGCCCACCGGCGGGTATCTGGTGGGATATCTGTTTCTGACGTATATCAGTGGGATTTTTATCGAAAATGTAAAAAATAAAAACAGAAGAAAACAGCCCTATATGTTGTATATGTTACAGGGACTTGGCCTGGTGTTTGCAACGATTGTCTGTTATTTTTTGGGCAGCATCTGGCTTATGTATCAGACAAAGTTAGGTCCCAAAACCGTACTGATAACAGGCGTGATTCCCTTTATTCCGGGAGATATTGTCAAGATTCTGATCGGGTTACTTGTGGGAACCGCCACCAGAAAAAGACTGCATAAAGCCGGGGTATTGTAGAAAATTAACATATTTTGGATCGATTTTTTTACTACAAAATCTAGTCAACCATATTGACTTTACCACTAGATGTTGTAATATAGAACTATGCGGGCCTTGGGGAAAGAATCCGCATGGTTATGGTACCTTGTGGGGAATCAGTATTTGGAAGGTGGTTATGTAAGGTGAAGATTATCAGAAGAAGCGGTGTGGAGGACGAATTTAATCCGCAGAAGATCGAGGAAGCGATCCGGAAGGCAAATAACAGTGTTCCGTTAGGGGACAGAATGGATGAAAAGCACATTCGTCGTATTGTGGAAGATGTGGTGGAGGAGTGTGAATACCTCAAACATTCGCCAAGTGTGGAAGAAGTGCAGGATATGGTGGAGAATCATATCATGAGTATGCGTGCGTTTAAAGTGGCGCATAATTACATTACCTATCGTTTCCGTCGTGCATTGGTGCGTAAATCCAATTCCACGGATGAACAGATTCTGAGTCTGCTTGAATGCAATAACGAAGAGGTAAAACAGGAGAACTCCAACAAAAATCCGACGGTAAACAGTGTGCAGAGAGATTACATGGCGGGGGAAGTCAGCAAGGATATTACCAAGCGTTTCCTTTTAACACCGGATATTGTGGAAGCACATGAAAAAGGGATTATTCATTTCCACGATGCGGATTATTTTGCCCAGCATATGCACAACTGCTGTCTGGTTAATTTAGAAGATATGCTTCAGAACGGTACGGTAATCAGTGAGACAATGATTGAAACGCCCAAGAGTTTTGCCACGGCATGTAATATTGCAACACAGGCGATCGCACAGATTGCCAGTTCCCAGTATGGCGGGCAGAGTATTTCACTGGCGCATTTAGCACCGTTTGTGGATGTGAGCAGGCAGAAATTCCGCAACGAAGTCCGTGCCGAACTGGAAGAAGCAGGGATGCATCCATCGGAGGAAGCAATTAACCGTATTGTTGAAAAAAGAGTGCGTAATGAGGTCCGCCAGGGAGTTCAGATTATTCAGTATCAGGTGACTACCCTGATGACTACGAACGGACAGGCGCCTTTTATCACGGTCTTTATGTATTTAAATGAAGTGCCGGATGGTCCTTTGAAAGAAGATCTGGCGATGGTGATCGAAGAAACTCTGAATCTTCGTATCCGTGGCGTGAAAAATGAAAAAGGTGTATTTATTACACCGGCATTTCCTAAGCTGATTTATGTTTTGGAAGAGGACAATATTACGGAAGGAACCAAATATTTTGAACTGACCAAACTGGCAGCAAAGTGTACGGCAAAACGTATGGTTCCGGATTATATTTCCGAAAAGATGATGTTTAAATTAAAGCAGGGCTATTGTTATCCATGCATGGGATGCCGTTCTTTCCTTACGGTATACCATGATGAAAACGGAAAAGAGAAGTTCTACGGTCGCTTTAACCAGGGCGTTGTGACGCTGAATCTTGTGGATGTGGCATGCTCATCCGGCAAAAATATGGAGAAGTTCTGGGAGATTCTTGATGAAAGACTGGAACTTTGCTACCGTGCCCTGATGCACCGTCATAACCGTTTAAAAGGAACCCGCTCCGATGTGGCGCCGATTCTCTGGCAGAATGGGGCACTTGCAAGACTGAAAAAAGGGGAAGTGATCGATCCGTTGTTATACAATGGGTATTCAACGATTTCCCTTGGGTATGCGGGTCTGTGTGAATGTACCCGTTACATGAAAGGGGTATCCCATACCGATCCTAACGGAACGGAATTTGCCCTTCAGGTGATGCGTCGTTTAAATGATGCCTGTGCTAAGTGGAAAGAGAAAGAAAATATTGATTTCAGTTTATACGGAACACCGCTTGAGTCCACCACGTACAAATTTGCCAAATGTTTACAGAAACGTTTTGGTATCATTGAGGGGGTAACGGACCGCAATTATATTACGAACAGTTACCATGTGCATGTAACAGAGCAGATTGATGCATTTGAAAAATTAAAATTTGAAGCCCAGTTCCAGGAGTTGTCTCCGGGTGGCGCGATCAGTTATGTGGAAGTACCCAATATGCAGGATAACCTGGATGCTGTTATTTCCGTTATGCAGTATATCTATGATAACATCATGTATGCAGAACTGAACACGAAGAGCGATTATTGCATGGAATGCGGTTACAGCGGAGAGATTCAGATTATCACGGATGATGACGGCAAACTGATCTGGGAGTGCCCGGAATGCGGCAATCGCGATCAGGACAGGATGAATGTAGCCAGAAGAACCTGTGGTTATATCGGAACGCAGTTCTGGAATCAGGGACGTACACAGGAGATCAAAGAAAGAGTTTTGCATTTATAGTTTTTTAGTAGAAAGGAATAGGACCGTATGTATTATTCAGCCATCAAATATACCGATATTGCCAATGGACTGGGTGTACGTACGGTTCTTTTTGTATCCGGCTGCCGGAACCGGTGCAAGGGATGTTTCCAGCCGGAAACGTGGAGTTTTACAAACGGAAGTGTATTTGATAAAGAAGCAGAAGATGCGATCATGGCGTCATTAAAACCTGCGTATATCAAAGGACTGACTCTGCTTGGAGGGGATCCTTTTGAACCGGAGAACCAGGCGGGGCTGATCGGATTGGTAAGAAGAGTGAAAAAGGAGTGTCCGGATAAGGATATCTGGGCATATACGGGGTACCTTCTGGATAAAGATCTGGTGCCGGAGGGAAAAAAATATACGGATATCACAGAGGAATTATTATCTTATATTGATGTTTTGGTGGACGGACCCTTTGTAGAAGAACAAAAGAGCCTTTCCTTAAAATTTAAGGGATCTTCCAATCAAAGAGTGATTGATATGAAGAAGTACCGGGCAAACGGTGTGGTGGAAGAACCGGCATTATAAGATGAAAGTATAATGTTTACGGTGAAAATATTTTCCTGTAAAACATTTACTTGCTTTTATTCCTATGGCATAATAAAGAGAACGTAGGGGAAAAGAGTGAGAGAAATGGAAAAGAGATTTACAATAGGAGTTATAATAGGAAATGTCAATTCTCCCCATGTAAGAACATTGATGAGAGGAATTTGTGATGCGGCCAAAAAGATGAATGTAAATATCATCTTTTTTCTTGGTGTTCATATGTCGGATTATTACCGCGAGTATTTTGGGGATGACAGAGAGGGTCATTACGATTTTCAGTATAACGTAGTCTATGATTATGCGAATCTGGCTGACGTGGATGGTGTGATCATCGCATACGGTTCTCTGGGTATTTTCCTGGAAGACAGGAACAGAAAACACTTTTTGAGTCATTTTAAGGATATGCCCTATGTACTTGTTGAGGACAGGGATGAAAGTATGAACGGCAGTTCCGTTATTTCGGACAATTACAACGGGATGTGCAAGATCGTGGAACATCTGATTGTAGAGCACGGGTGTAAGGATTTTCTGTATTTATCGGGTCCTAATAATAATACGGATGCGATTGAGAGAGAAAAAGCGTTCCGTGATACACTGGGCAAATACGGCATTCCTTTTGATGAAAGCCGCTATGCGGAAGGGGATTTTTCCCAGTGTTGTAATGAGCAGATTGCATGCCTGTTGGATCGTTATCCGCATGCGGATGCCTTTGTGTGTGCAAACGATGTTATGGCAGAGACTGTGTACAAAGAATGCATGGCACGTAATATTGCGGTAGGTGAGGATATTGCCGTTACCGGATATGATGACTGGGATATGGCGGAAAGACTGATGCCGCCTCTGACAACGGCTATGCAGGATGAATTGGAAATGGGACAGATCTGTATAAAGCGGATTATCGATTTATGCAAGGGAAATAAGCCGCTGGTTGATGTGGTTCCTGCGGCTATTAAGATTCGTTCCTCCTGTGGATGCAGTATGATATCCGGATGTGTTTTCCCGGATAATAACGTATGGGATAAGAAAGGTACGGATGCGTATCTTATGGAACTTTCGGATGCGATCAGCAAGAAAGTTATGATTTCCAACGCCAGCGAAGATAAGCGCAAAATGGTAAAGGAACATTTATATCAATTAATGTATCTGAACAGAAACATGTATCAAAACCCGGATCAGTACATAATTGAACCCAAGGTTATCCGTGAGAGCATTGATAGAATTGTATTGGATGAATGCAGTACTTATATATCTATATCTGCCCTGACGGAGGTTATCTATGACTATGTAGAAGAACTTTCCAAAAAGGAACTGTTTAAGGACAAGACAAAGACCTTGCTTAAACTGGCGGAGGTTCTTTTGGAAAGCATACAGCAGTCGGTTATCAAACGTCAGGACGAGGAAAGGGAATGCCATGAACGGAATATGATGTTTATTCCGCTGGTTTCCCGGGATATGCTTGCCAATATAGATGATGAAGTTGCATTTTATGAATCCCCCATGAAGATTCTTAAAGTGTTGGGAGTGAAAGGTGCTTATTTATACCTTTTAAAGAATCCCCAGCCACATCATTATGCGGAACCCTGGGACTTTAAGCAACCTTTATGGCTGGCTTCCTATTTAGAAGACGGTAAGACCGTTTCCTACAACAAAGAGGAACGGCCTCTGATTACCAAGGAAGCAGGAATGAGTTCCTTTTTTGAAGGAGAAAGAGAACGGATTGTAATTGCGTTCAGCCTCTTTCAGGGAATTCAACAGTACGGTATCTTTTTGGTGGAAACAGACCCTGCCCAGATGCAGCTGATGCATCTGGTATGTATGCAGATTTCCAGTTCCATGAACTTCTTTTATATGTACCAAAGACAGATTCAGATGCAGAAGCAGTTGGAGTGTCTGGTTGAAGAGATTAATGAAAAGAATAAGATTCTTGGATTTATATCCGAATACGATGAACTGACGGGTGTAATGAACAGACGCGGCTTTATGGAAAGAGCCATGGAATTTGTACACGATAATTCAGGACATGGTGTTTTGCTGATTGCTGATCTGGATCATTTAAAAGAGATCAATGACAGTTTCGGACATGTGGCAGGAGACTTTGCCATCCGATCGGCTGCCGGTATTTTAATGACGGCATTGGGAGAGGATACGTTGATCGCAAGGATAGGCGGGGATGAGTTTGTAGCTCTGCTTCCGTATGAATCCGAACTAAGCGGCAGTATCTATATTGATAAGCTGCGCAAAACCTGTGGGGAATTCAATAAAAGCAGCAAAAAGGACTTTTATGTGGAAATGTCAGCAGGGTATACCATTTTTTCCTGTGAAGAAGAACTGGATTTTGAATCTATTCTGGCAGACAGTGACAGGATGTTATATGAAGCAAAACAATTGCGAAGAAGCAGCATAAAGAAAATGCAGTAACATGGGGATCATTATGAAAAGAACGAAAAGCAATGTCCGGATCACGGCAGTGATACTGGGACTGTGCCTGGGAATGACCGGATGTGGCTTTGGAAAAAAAGAAAGCCACATGCAGACGGCGATACAACAGATAAATGAGTTTGAATACGAGGATGCTCTCTTGACGCTTGAGGAAGCACAAGAAGCGGGGGAGGACAAACAACAGATCGCAAGGACAAGGGGAATTGCGCTTGCGGGATTAACAAGGTACGAAGAGGCGGCCGACAGTTTTACACAGGCTCTTTCTTACAGCAGCATTTTTCCTTCCAAACTGGATTATGATCTGAATTATTACCTTGCGGAAGCCTACGAAAAGATGGGCGATCGTGAAAAAGCGATTACGACATACTCCAATATACTGGCTCTTAATGAGGATGAGGTCAATGCTCATTTTTTGCGGGGAAGATTATATCTGATCGGTGGAGAATATGAAAAGGCACTGACCGATTTTAACAAGACGGTTTTCCTTACCCGGAATGAATATGATCTTCGTATAGAGATTGCCGGGCTGTTAACACAGGCGGGGCATGAAGAAGAGGGACTACAGTATCTGGGCAATTTCCTGACCGAGAATGAAAAGAAACTTTCCGATTATGATAAGGGAAGGATCTATTATTACATGGGAGAATATGAAAATGCCAAGACCTACCTCGAAAAAGCCAAGTCGGACGATCAGGAACAGGTGATTTTACTTTTGGGTAAATCCTATGAACAGCTGGGAGATTACAATTATGCGACCAGTGTGTACAAGAATTATTTGGAAGAACACCCCGAGGCAGCTGAAATATTCAATCAGCTTGGCTTATGCAAACTCAAATCCGGTGAATACGAAGAGGCATTGTCGGCGTTTCGAAGTGCGTCCAATGTAGAAAATAATGGGATGGATCAGACGCTTATGTTTAATCAGATTGTGGCATATGAATACACGGGTGATTTTAAACAGGCAGCTGTTTTGATGGAATCCTATCTGAAAAAATACCCGGAAGATGAAGCGGCACTACGGGAATACGAATTTTTAAAGACGAGATAAAGATATAATAAGGAGATAAGGAAAATGATCAACAAATTAGTAGAAGGCATCAAAAAAACAAATGCGCCGATCGTAGTAGGTTTGGATCCTACCTTAAAGATGATTCCGGAGCATATTATGAAGGCAGCTATTGCAGAGTATGGGGAGACGCTGGAAGCAGCGGGCGAAGCCGTTTTTCAGTTTAACAAAGCCATTGTGGATGCGGTGTATGATCTGATTCCTGCAGTAAAACCACAGATTGCCATGTATGAGCAGTTTGGTATTCCGGGACTGGTTGCTTTTAAGCGTACCGTGGATTATTGTAAAGAAAAAGGACTGGTGGTAATTGGAGATATCAAACGAGGCGATATTGGTTCCACATCGGAGGCATATGCTGTGGGACACCTTGGAAAAGTTACGATCGGCAGCAAGGTTTGTTACGGATTAAACGAAGATTTTGTTACTGTCAATCCGTATCTTGGTTCGGACGGAATCAATCCGTTTATTAAGATCTGTAAAGAAGAAAAGAAAGGTCTGTTCATTTTAGTTAAGACCTCCAATCCAAGCAGCGGTGAGTTCCAGGATCAGATGATCGGGGAAAAGACATTGTATCAGATGGTCGGTGAAAAGGTTGCCCAGTGGGGGGAAGACTGTATGGGAGATACTTACAGTTATATCGGAGCCGTTGTGGGGGCTACTTATCCGGAAGTGGGTAAGGTTATGCGTAAAGTAATGCCAAAATCCTACATTTTAGTACCGGGTTATGGTGCACAGGGAGGAAAAGGCAAGGACCTGGCCCATTTCTTCAATGAAGACGGACTGGGTGCGATCATCAATTCCTCCAGAGGGATTATCGCAGCTTATCAGCAGGACAATTACGCTAAGTTTGGGTCTGAGAATTTTGCAGATGCTTCCAGACAGGCAGTAATAGATATGAGGGAAGATATCGCAGCAGCACTGGCAGCAAGATAAAAACAGGATAAGGGAGTAAGGAAAATGGAACAGTACAAGAGTGAATTTATACAGTTTATGGTTGACAGCAAAGTATTAAAGTTTGGTGATTTTACGTTAAAGAGCGGCAGAAAATCCCCATTTTTTATGAATGCGGGAGCATATGTGACCGGCTCACAGCTGATGAAATTAGGTGAGTATTATGCCAAAGCGATCCACGATCGTTACGGGGATGATTTTGATGTTTTGTTCGGACCGGCATACAAGGGGATTCCCCTGACTGTGGCAACAACGATTGCGTATAGTAAATTATTCGGAAAAGAGATCCGTTACTGCTCTAACCGTAAAGAGGTAAAAGATCATGGGGATGCCGGCATCTTATTGGGAAGTAATTTAAAAGATGGCGACAGAGTGGTTGTAATTGAGGATGTTACGACAAGCGGTAAGTCCATGGAAGAGACGATTCCGATTGTAAGAGCACAGGCGGATGTTACGATTGTGGGACTTATGGTTTCCTTAAATCGTCAGGAAAAAGGAAAAGGGGACAAATGTGCCCTCGATGAGATCAAAGAACTCTATGGTTTTGAGACGGAAGCAATCGTTACAATGGAAGAAGTAGTGGAAGCACTTTACCGGAAAGAAATAAATGGGGAAGTACTGATCGATGAGGAAATGAAAAAAAGAATCGATGCTTATTATGCAGAGTACGGTGCTACAAAATAAGAAAGCGAGGAGCCTGGAATGGAAGAGAGAGTATGTAAAGTTATGAGGGGCGTAGGAGCATGGAATCTTGCTCTTGGCATTGTGGGAATAGTAGTCGGAGTGGCCGGCGGAATCCTGCTTATCATCAGCGGCGCCAAATTATTGGCAGGCAAATCTAAGATTTTATATTAAGAAGATAGTGGGCATTTCCGGATATTCATGGGGATGCCCATTTGGGCTGAAATGGGTTTAGCAGATCCTTTTAGCAGAACAGTGAGGAAAAATGTCACGTAAATTTATTTTTACTAACAAAGATTATTCTCCCAGAAGTATCATGTCCACGCTTTTGGGGCTGCTCGATATCGTATCCTTAGTTTACATTGTCTATCTGACATACAGCAATGGTGGCGTATCTTTGCCGCGGTATGGTTCGACCGCGTTGCTGATTACGATTTTTTCTTTTGTCGGTCTGATTCTGGGCATTCTTTCTAAAGGAGAACCGGATCGGTTTTATTTATTTTCGTATTTGGGAATACTCTTTAATATTCTGGCACTAGCCGGGATCAGTCTGATATTATTTGCCGGAGCGTATGGATTATGAGTGAAGATATATATAGCAAGGAACGTTATGAACTGAGTATGGAACGGATCCGGGAGATTGCGGCTATGACGGAAGAAGAAATTTCCGCCGTATTTATTCCCTATTTTAAGAAGGGAGCTGAATTCCTGATTCTGACGGATGCAGTACTGAAAAAATCCGAGTCGGGAGAATTGTTTTCCCTCAGTCTGGATCAGAAAAAAGAATTAAACAGAGCGTTATATAAAGAACTTTCCCCGGAAGAATACGAAGAGAGTTTTTGCAATCCGGCGTATGCGGTTAAAGTGCTCGGCAAAGAATATGGCGCTTTTCTGTCCGCTCTTTTGGCGGAACTGCGCAGCCTGATCGCTTATGCATACGAACGGAATGTTTTCTTTATGTTGATACGCATGGAACTTTTCTTAGAGATTTATGGAATGTTTTCCATGGCACAGGCAGAGAATACGCTGCCGGATGTGAAGGAACTAAAGGAAGTATATGCTTCTTTTGCCTATGATTATCAGGAAGAATTTATGCAGGAAGCCGTCCGTGCTTCTTTTACAACGAATAATGATTTTGCGGTAAGAATCGTAAGAGAAGCCGATTTTTCCACGCAGGATTATCTGTATGACTACGGGGAATACATTAGTGAAAATGAATGTCGGATGGCGGCATTTGTTAACGCTCTTCCGGAAGAAAAGATTCATTTGATCGCCGATACTTTTACAGAGGGCTACCGCAAGGGATTTCTTGCAACCGGTAAGGACATTTCCATTAAAAAAAGTGTGAATATCCGGTATTTTATCGGCTTTGAACGTGTGGTCAGAGCGGCAATGGAGAACTTTAAAAAGATGGGACTTGAGACGATTATTAACCGCAGCCAGCCAAGTTTTATCTTAGGAAGGAATGTCCATAAAGTGGGGGTGTATGCCACCCAGATCAATAAACAGTTTGAGTGCGATCATGAATTTGATAAAAGTCTGTATCTGAATGCCATGTTCATTAACCGCAAACTGGAATGTTACAAAGCGGCTTTGGAAGAAGAAAAAGAAGCAGCTTCTGTTTTTGGCGGTCCAGCCGTGATCGAAGAATTTGGGGAAGCACCGTTTTCTCCTATGGAAAAAGAAGAGAGTTTCAAACTCTCCAAAGAAGGACAGAAATGGTCGGTCGAATATGCTGCCAAGGCAGGGATGCTTTTAAATGAGTATGTAAAAGGTGAGGAACGCAGTTTTACGATCATTGCATTTCCGACTCCGGCAATCGGAGAAGCGTTTGAAGAGATCTTTTCGGAAACAATCCGGATCAATACATTGAATTATGAATTGTACAGGGACATCCAGCAGACGATGATCGATACGCTTGATACCGCATCCTGTGTAAACATAAAGGGAAGCGGCAAAAATGAGACCAATCTGACCGTAGAACTTTTTGACTTGAAGGATCCGGATAAGGAGACGATTTTTGAAAACTGTGTGGCGGATGTCAATATTCCGGTTGGCGAGGTGTTCACCTCTCCGGTGTTAAAAGGAACAAACGGGCTGCTCCATGTCTCAGAAGTGTTTTTAAACGGACTGAAATTTGAAAATCTGAAAATGCGATTTGAAGACGGTATGGTCACAGATTACAGTTGCACGAATTTTGAAGATTCCGAGAAGGGAAAACGCTATATCAAAGATCATGTGCTGCATCAGCATGAGAGCCTGCCGATGGGAGAGTTTGCAATTGGAACCAATACGGCTGCATATCAGATGGCAAGAAGGTATAACATTGGTAATGTACTGCCGATTCTGATTGCCGAAAAGACAGGACCACATTTTGCAGTCGGCGATACCTGCTATTCCCATGAAGAAGATATGATGACATACAATGCGGATGGAAAAGCCATTGTAGCAAGGGAAAATGCCATTTCCGCAAAACGGCATGAGGATATGACAAAAGCATATTTTAACTGTCATACGGATATTACGATTCCCTATGATGAGATAAAGGAACTAAAGGCAATCTGTAAAAAGGAAGGAATCGTTACGGAGGAAAAGATCATCATTGCGGACGGTGTTTTTGTTTTACCGGGATGTGAGGAATTAAATCGGTATTTATGATCCATGGGATTCGTTGACGAATGCAGTTTTTTTTAGTAAGATATAGATTGC
>CAYLSH010000047.1:0-15349 GCA_964386235.1 uncultured Lachnospiraceae bacterium
TCATTGCTGTAAGATTGTGCTGTACTACCATAATTTTTTCCTCCTTGAATTCATCGCCACGTCCCTGCGAATTGTGTGATTGTGTTTGTGTTATGATTACCAGCGCGCACATTCACACGCTGTAACTCTCACTTACTCTGGCAAACTTGTTATTTGCCTTACTTGTAATATATATCGGTGGCTTTTTTAAATACTTAACACCCTTTTTTTATTTTTTTCTTTTTTCCACACAGAAGTCTTTTTTTACAGTATAATGAATGAAAAGGAAAGGAAACGTTATGAATATACTTTTTTATCGTTATGGCAGTATCTGCGAGCCGGATATTCTCGAAGCATTTTCGCAGTTGAATCTCAATATTATAGAAGAAACCACCGAAGTAACGCAGAAATCCATTCTGCCCGCGGAGCGGGTCCGGATCCTGGCGGAACGCCTGTTGGCGCAGCCGGTTGCGTTTGTATTCAGCATCAATTTTTTCCCGCATGTGTCGGATGTCTGTGAGAAATTCAAGATTCCTTATGTATGCTGGAGCGTGGACTGTCCGGTATTGGAACTTTTTTCGGTTTCTGTACGCAATGCCTGTAACCGCATTTTTCTGTTTGATTATACGCAATATCAGCGTTTTCATCCGCAGAATCCGGAGGGAATCTTTTATCTGCCCCTTGCCACGAATACAGAACGTTGGGATCAGGTGATCGCTTCGCTGTCAAATGAGGACAGGAGCAGATACCGCGCCGATATTTCCTTTGTCGGGTCCCTTTATACGGAAAAATCACCTTTATCCGCGCTGACATTATCCCCCTATATGCAGGGCCTGCTTACGGGTATTACGGATGCGCAGTCACATATATACGGCTATAATTTTTTAGAGGAAATGGTGACGGATGATATGGTAAGGGCTTTAAAAGAAGCGGATCCTCACTACCTTTCCATTCCCGCTGCGTTTGAGAATACGGATCGTTACGTGGCAGCCAATTATTACCTTGGCATGGCAGTGGCAGAAACCGAACGTATCCGGACTCTGAATGCACTTGCCGATGATTTTTCACTTGCCTTATACACACGTAGTGATACTTCGCGTTTACAAAATGTGGATTGTCGCGGCGGAGTATCCACCCTTACCGAGATGCCAAAGGTTTTTCATTTAAGTAAGATCAACTTAAATATCACAATGAAGCCGATTCAGACCGGACTTTCCCTGCGCGTATGGGATATTTTGGGATGCGGCGGTTTTCTCCTTTCCAATTATCAGGCGGAAATACCGGAGTACTTTGAAATCGGAAAAGATCTTGACTGTTATGAAAGTATTGATGATTTGAAAGAAAAATGTGCCTACTATCTGGCTCATGAGGACATCCGTGCCGAGATCGCGGATCATGGTTATCAGAAAGTCAAACAACTGCATAACTACAAGCAACGGATTCTTGCCATGCTCCAAATGATCACCCCATAAAAAAGAATTCGCTCAGTGCAACCATTTGTTTACCAAAGGGCCCGGCTGTTTAACCGGACCCTTAAAATATTTTCTTATATTTAATTGTAAGGGAATCGGCATCCCACCGTATATATGGGGATGGTTCTGATTCTTTGACCGATACCGCCCCGGGTAATCTCTGCCAGATAAGCTTCATCAATAAAGTTTTCCCGCAAATAACAGTCTAAAGACTCATGCTTATTCGAATGATCCGATTTTACCTCAATTCCATATTTCTTATCGTCTTTATCTACAAGCATAAAATCCAGTTCATAATTGTCATATACCGAACAGCAGGGCTTATCTCCTTTTAATCTGTTGCTTTTGTACACGCGGTACAACTCGGTATATACAAAATTCTCCGCAATGGCTCCTTTTACATCCATATTGGAGGTCGGCGTAAGCGCCGCAACATAACTTGCAATCCCGCAATCCATAAAGTAAAATCTTCTTTCGCTCAGCAGGTTATTCACATTGCCCTGATTATACAGGTCACAACTGCCTAGTATCTTAGAATACTTTAACCACGCCAAAACATGATTAATCTCTTTCCTGCTCACATGTTCTTTTGTATCTTCTTTAATAAATTCCGTTATATCCTGAATGTCTTTTGAAGCGGTGCCTTTCTTTTCTTTTGTCATCTGAATAAATGCCGCTTTGTATACATTTTCAAACACGATCGCGCATTTATCATCGTTAAAATAGGATGCCGACTCTTCCGTAAATCTGGCTATTATGGTTCTGATTACTTCGTAACAGTTATCTATATTTTTTGTCTTCTTATATTCCGTAACAACGGCCGGATAACCTCCGATTTGTCTATATCCCTTATATAATTCCGTTAATCTTTTGTATTCTTCAGAATCTGAATTCCCATACAGATCTATACTCTTCAAAAGATTTTCTGCATCATGTGCTCTGCAAAATTCCGCAAAAGATAAAGGCAGCATTTCAATCTCATACATATTGCCGGCAGGCTTAAAGTATTTAGCATTCAGTGTTTTCCCCAAATAACTTCCCGTTACTGCCACATGGCATTTCAGTTCACTTTGCAATGCCCTTATGCTATTGTATATTTTAGAACTTTCCTGTATTTCATCTATGATCAGTATCGTATGCGCAGAATCATCAAATTCTTCCAATCTGGCTTTTCTGCAATAATTAATCATGCCAAAGTGCAGGGAATTGGACAATACCAGTTCTTCAAAATCCTTTAAGGAATCTTCTTCTGCCAGATTAATATATATAATCTGTTCATAATTTTTATATGCGAATTTTAAAAGTTCCGTTGTTTTTCCTATCTGTCTTGCACCGGTTAGATATAATACGTAGTTACTCCATTTGTCTTTCCATCTCTCTAAATCTGCCTGCACATCTCTTTCTAATGGATTCTCACTACATTTATCCGAATAAATCTTCTCATTGATCTGTTTTACGGTTATCTCTTTTAACGTTCCGCTCTTTGATTCTATTGTGCCGTCTTCTGCCACACAAAGATTATCAATCAAATCTATGTTCACAAATGCATTATAGTATTTTACATAATTATCATCTACAATAAATCCGGCGGTTTTGTTCTCCCTGTTTTTCACCTTGTAAGTCGCATTCAAAAGTTCTCACCTCCTGCCTATTCCTTATTATACCGAAGAATATTAGAAATTACAAACCCCGCCTGCTCATTGATGCAGACGGGGTTTTACGTCGTTATTGTTTGTGATCCATGAAATAGGAGGGAACCACGTTGGATCCGCTCATATTCTTATAATAATTCAGGGCTGCTTGGGAAGATTTCCTTCCTGCTCCCAGATTCCTACGTTCCTTAGACAGATAATCCTGCATTTTGGCCTTATTGACAGCCAGTTCCTCAATAATCCTCCGTGTCATTTCGTCTATCCTGGCATTTGCTTCCATTATGGAATCAATCTGCTTCTGATGTGCCGAACGATCATCCGGCAAAGATTCTTTCAATGACTCGCATATACACTCAAACTCTTCTGACAGAGCATCCATCTGTTCTGACAAAATCTCCTGCTCATCCATGCAGGCATCCAATTGTTCCGGTGTAGCATCCGAGCCTTCCAGAAGAAGGGCTTGCTGTTTTACCAGCCCGCTAAACTTTTCCAAAGCAGATGCCTTCTTTTTAAGATTGTCCTGCAATGCATTCAGGTTTTTTTCAACCATACCTAATTTGCCTTTCCACTCTTTTTCATGACTTCTTTCCATGTATCCCTCATAGAACGAAGATGCATGCACACTTCTTCCAGAATCTCTTTGTCCTTTTTCATATTGGCTTCTACGAGTCGTCTTTCCAGATAGGTGTACACCCTGTCAAAATCCTCCGCCACCGGATATTTCATATCCAAAGTCACACGGAAATGGTTGATAATACGTTCGGTTTTTACGATATTATTGTGTGCTTTCTGAATATCTTTCTGCTCAATACCTACAATCGCAATATTGCAGAACTTAATCGCTCCCTCATAGAGCATCAGGGTCAGTTCCGCCGGCGATGCTGTCATAATCTTGCTGTTATTATATTGCTGTAAATACGCATTTGTATTCTGGTAAGCCATTGTCAGCCTCCTAACATACTGGTAATCGCATTTGAATTGGACTGCATTTTAGCCATCGCAGTCTCCATGGCAGAGAATTTCTTATACCATTTATCTTCATAGTCAAGGAGTTTCTGTTCTGCTTCCTTGATCTCCTTGGTATAATTGTCATACTCTTCTTTCATTTTCTTGTCATCATATACAGAGTAGAGACTACGGTAATCCGTACTCTTCATCATCTCATCCAGTTTGGACTTCATGTTTTTACCTAACTGGGTAAAGAAATCCATCACCTGATTGACATCGGTGCTGATAGCGGCAAGCAATTCGTTTGTCTTTGTGCTTACATCGCTGTCGTCTTCATCACCATTGATGTGGTATGCATTTTTCTCATTGTCCTTTGCATTGAAATAGCCAAGTGTTTCAATACCAAAGTCGGACAGATACATAACCTTACCGTTTACTTCGTATCCTGCACTCATCACCTGCTTTAACGCAGAAGAAACCGTGCTTAAAGAAGAATCTCTTCTAAGAAGGGAATCTTTGATCTTCTTTTCCCATTTCTCCACTTCGGATTCACTCATGGTATCTTTTTCATCGTCCGTCAAAGGATCGTAGCCCTTGGAGGAGTCCGCATTGTAGAGTTTATCCATCTCGTTGATCAGAGAACTGTATTCTTTGATAAAATTCTTAATCAGATCATAGGTACCACTGGTATCATCCTGCGTGGATAATGTAATCGCATTGTCGCCCGTTTCTTCTAAACAGGTAATCGTCAGACCATTTACTTCAAAGGTATTGCTGTTAGAAGTAAAGGTGGCACCATTTAACTCGATCTCAGCATTTTTACCGTTCTGCTTAACAGCACCTGCTTCCTGTGTCAGCCCAAGTGCCTTTAGCACATCATTGCCAAGCGTATTGCTGCCGCCAAAAGAGAAGTCATTTTCTACACCTGCAGCGGAAGCACCCACAAAGATACGTCCTGTAGCAGTGTCAAAATTGACATTAAGTCCCTGTGCTTTTAACTGGTCCGTAAAATCAGAGATCTTGCTGTCCGCCGTAACGGTAATCTCCTGATTTTTCCCGCCTACCGTTACATTGATCGTAGCACTGTCGCCGTTAGCAAAAGCGTCATCACCCAAAAGATCTTTCATGGTAGTAGCACTTGTTACCCCATCCTTTGCAATTTTTCCGCCCGTCATATATCCGGAAGACGCCATGGATTTGATCTTTAAAGACTGTACGGTCTTCATTGCACTGTCGCCGGTAATAACCGTCGCAGCATTCGGATTGGATACCGTAGTGGTTTTCTTCATATAAGAAGACTGGTAACAGAGTTTGTCCATGGTTCCCTTAAACAGATCATAGATCTTGGTATTTAAGTTCTTCCATGCTTCCTGTTTCCATTCATGTTTCGTCTGCTCTTTCTTAAGATCATCTACTTTGGTCTGTTTCACAGCCACAAGTTCCTGAATAAGGCTTTCTGTGTCCAAACCGGACATCATACCCGTAACACGTGTTGGCATAGTGATACCTCCTATCTTCTCTCATCCACAAGGATTCCAGCTAACTCCCATGCTTTTGCGATCATGTCCAGTGTTTTCTCCGGCGGGAGTTCTCGAATCACTTCCTTGGTTTCTTTGTCCACGATCTTGATCGTTACACGGTTTGTCTCATCATGAATGCCAAAGACTGCTTCTGAGTTCATCATCTTCTTGTTTAATTCTTCTACTGTCTTGCGGATCTGCTCATTGGTCTGCTGCATCTTCTGCTGCGGACTGTTATTGTTCTGTTCAGCCGTCTCCGTTGACTTGGATACAACAGGTGTCTTGCTGTCCACAACTACCGCATTATTCAGCGCTGATCCCTCCGTGAATTCAGCTGCCGGTTTTTCCACAGATACTTTCTGTGCTGTTGGCTGCACCGTCTGTGCCTGAAATGACATTACACTTCCTAATGGTTCTATTGCCATTGTAATCACCTCCATGTGATATAATCCAATCGTTTCTGTGGTCATATCATAATCCAATCATGATATAATCACTGGTTTCTAGTGCATATATCGGCAAAAAATGCTCCGTTGTTTATAGGTTTTCTAAAAAAAATAAGATATTTTCAACGTTCCCTGCATCACCCGTTTAAAAGTGCCAGTATACCCTGCCGGCTCTGGTTTGCCTGGGCAAGCATTGCCTCCCCCGCCTGGGCAAGGATCTGATGATTGGAAAAGGCAACCATTTCTTTTGCCATGTCCGTATCGCGGATCACGGACTCGGCACTCTGGAGATTCTCGGATGCATTTTCGTTGTTGTTAATGGCATGCTCCAAGCGATTCTGTGTGCTTCCAAAATCACTGCGGATGGTTGACACTCTTTCCAATGCCGTTTTGATACGGTTTAGTGCTTTCTCCGCATTTTTTACCTGTGAAATGCAACAGGAATTGATACCAAGGGCTGCCGTGTTGAAACGATGGTGTTTCAGTCCGATGTTGTCCCCGTCCACGCCGCTTAATTTTACATAACGGGAAGGTCCTTCTTCATCCTCGCCTTCTTCATTGAATAGAACATGGGATTTGGCTTCTCCGCTGATTTCATCCATCGTGTGTGCACCCATTTTTTTATGGACGATCTTAACCGTACCATCGTCCAGTTCCGCTACAGCGGGTGCACCCGCCGCATCCAGGCCGTCATTAATGGTGGTTAACAGCTGCTCTTTTGTATACTCCCCTGCCGGAATCGTAAGATTATATAAGGTACCGTCTATGCGAATGGAAAGATCCGTTTCGTTCGGCGGGATCGTCACGCCTTCCGATACATCCTTGCTTCCGCGGATATATGCCGGCTCCAATTTACCGTCCGTCTGGTAGAAAATCTCAAATGCCGCATTGCCGCGCACACCATCGATGATGAACTGTCCGCCGGCGGGTGCCTGTACCGCGCCGGATAATTTAAAGTTCAAAGCGTTACTGTCATTAGCACCGTATACACCCGTATTGATACCACCCACACCGACTTCGATCAGATTGTCCTCCAATCCGATGGCGCGAAGCTGTTCATTTAGTTTGGTCTGTAAATGGGTCACCAGGGAAGTACTGTTATAGATGCCCGGATCAAGGGTGACACTAAGTGTATGCTGAGTTCCGCCATATGTCAGATCTAAGGAAAATTCATCACTGATCCCCGCCCGTATCTCCACGGGATTGCTTCTGACATCCTTTCTTCCCACCGTATAAGCGGAGTTTACCCTCTGTTGTCCATCCTTATTTACCGCTGCCTGCGTGGTGGTTGTTTCCACTGCTTTACAGATGACTTTGTGATAAAAATCACCTCCGAAGCCACTGAACTGATACTGGTTCCCGACGGCAGTGCTTTCCAAACGCACGCCGGTCGCACTGACGCTTACCGAAATCTTACCGGTTCCGGCTGCAGCATCCAACAGTTCCTGTAATTTCGTCTGAAGATCCGCATAAGTGTAGGTTCCATCGGGCACCTCCACCGTAATCTGATTATCCGCCCCATTATCCTTAAATGTAAATTTCAGTTCATCATTCCATTCATCGATCGTTACGTCACCAGTTAAATCCACACCGTCTATATAACTCTTTTTAGCGGAATGATAACCGTCCGTGTAACCGGTCGCTATCGGCGTCTGATTCACGATCGGCTGCTGGAATGCACCACCATTTGCCGATCCGACGGAAATACTTCCCGTGCGCGTGGTCGTTGTAAGCACCATATGATTACCTGCATCAAAACTAACCGTTACTCCCGGAATCGTAGTGGTTGTTTCACCATAGATGGCTTTCATGGAACTGCCGCCACCCGCATAACTCATGGAAAGAGAGGCACCTGTTCCGACTGCATCAGTTTTATAACCCAGTTTGGTTCCGCCATCCAAATAGGCACTTACTCCCGTACCGGCTAATTTTCTGTTTAACATTGTTAAAAAATCGGCTCTGCCATAAGTACCGGCATCTAACGTAACCGTTTTATCAGTTCCGTTTACGTTTATTGTAAACTGATCGCTGGTTCCCGCTTCTATCGTAATACTTGCCTGCGTATTAAGATCCACCGTTTTCTGTGCGGGATGCAAAACGGAAAGCGGTCCGAACATTGCTTCGGCAGATCCTCCTGCGGATGCTGTTGCGTAAGAAATGGATACCCCATTTCCTTTTTCTGCGGAAGTAAGCACCAGTTTTCCGTTGTTAAGGGATGCCGTAATGCCGGTTCCGGTTTTGGCAAGTTGTGTATTAATCTCTGTAATAAGCTGCCCCTGCGTGTAGGTTCCCTGCGTAAGAGTAAGCGTAATCTCCTGTGATGTTCCGCCGGCAGCACAGGTAAACTTCATATCCTGCTGACCTGCACCGATCGTAACAGAAGCAGACAATTGTCTCTGGCTGGTGTATACAGCCGGTGTTCTTGTGGTGTTCAGTTCCTTTAGGAAACTACTATTTGTCGTACTGCAACTGATATTGGTTGCACTTGCCAAGGAGCCCACCGGCAGCCTGGAAGTTAATTGCAATTTATTACCGTTTAAGGAAACAATGGCACCACCCATTCCGGTTCCAAACTCGGCATCTATTTTAGCCTGTAATGCTGACACGAGGGAAGTCTGGCTATATGTGCCGTTGTCCAGTGTGATCGTTTTGGTTACATTATTCAGTGTCAGTGCAATCTCATTGTTAAATGTATCCACCTTCATATTGTTCGTAAGCGGAATCCCTATGGTCAGAACCGCCGGATCATTTCTGGTGGGTGCTACACTACCCTCCTGTTTTTCCGTCACTCCGGTTACCTTCTGTCCCCAGTAAGGAGAAGAAGTCGTACCATAGTTAGTGCCGTTAAAATTCAGGTTCTGGTTCGTTCCCTGTGCAGAAATCGTAGCAAAAGTATTGTCCTTCGTCTGTGTCTGTGGGGGAATCGCTGTTTCAATCGTATTTTTGATCTGATCCTGTGACACATTTCCGGTCGGAAGCGTAACGGTATATTTGGTTCCGTTTACCGTTATGTCCATGCTGCTTTCCGAAGCATCTACGATGCCATCATATGGGGTATTCAGTGTTACGGATCCGGTGCCGGATGCGGTCGGATAGGACGTTGTCACATTATAACCCTGAAAAATCCGGTCAAATCCCTGATTTGTTCCATCCGCTGCCACACGGATTGTATTGATATTCTTGCCCGCTTGTCCGGTCAATACAATCTTGCCTGCGGATGCTTCCACCTTAAGACAGTCCTTATAACCAAGGGGCGCAGAAGCCCCGTTTAACTGTGCATCCAGTTCATTTACCACATCCTGCACGCTAGTATATGTTTTTGCCGTCATCGTAATCGTGTAGGCAGTGCCGTTTAAGGTAAGTTTAAAGGAGTCATTTACACCCGCCGTAATCGTCAGAGGATCTGCTGTCAGGGAGGAAAGATCCCTGCTTGCTCTAAACACAGCTTCCCTGTTGGCTGTGGTCTCGTTCACCGGATTCACAGCAGCGTAATAAGCATTGTACTGCCTTTTTACAAATAAGGTATCATAAGCACCGGAAGCCGGATCAATCCCAACCTGACTGACCAGACCTTTGACCCCCGATGTAATCCGGATTCCTTCAAAGCCATTGTTATAGATTCGCTCCGCCGTGAGAGCTAATCCTTCTGCCGCAAACTGATTGTTTAACTGAGCAGCCATCTGGGCAGCCGTGTATTTGCCGTCCGGAATCGTAATGGTCACACTGCTGTCGCTACCGTTTGGCTGCAAGATCAAGGTATTATTACTACTGTCAATCTCGTAATACTTATGTTCTTCATCACGTGCATCCGTCGGCAGTACATAACCTCCCGTAAATGTCGCCGCTGTCTGTGTTACACTTCCGTATTTGACATTGTCATAGAAAACCGAATCGTATGCCGGTTTGATCTCGTCTATCTGGAACATATTCCCCTTAAAACCGGTTACAATCGCCTCATCACTGGCAAGTTTGATTCCGGTTCCGTAAGCAGATGCCTTTACGGTCGTATCCGTAAGTTGGGCATTGATCATATCAATCAACTGTGTTCTGTTGAAAAATCCCTGGGGAAGTGTAATATTTTTCTGCATACTTGCACCACTGAAATCTTCGATGGAAAAGGACATGAAATCATTTTTCCCCGTAACAATTTCTAACGGGTAATCCCCTGAAAAAATAGTGGTTCCGATCAGGGCGCCGTAACCGCCGCCTCTGTATATATCATATATAAGATAGGATAATCCTCCGTACACGGAGTCAATTTTCTCACCGCCTTCTAAATTGGCGTTACAATATCCGTTTCCCGTAAATTCCAGTTCAATCCGTTCATCCCCCGTATTCTGTTTGGCAAGTTCGGTTTCAATCTCGTCGACCAGTTCCTGCGTCGTGTACTCTCCCGGAGGAACGGTTATCGTCATGGTTGATAAGGGATCACCTTCCTTTGCCGCATAGCGGAATGTAAGATCGTTCAATCCCGCCATAACCGTATGTTTCTGTTGGGGATCCCATCTTTGCGCGCCTTCGCACTGGTAGTAAGGAACCTCATGTTCATCAAAAATAGGCATTTCATTAAAAGTAGTCGTCGTTCCGATCCTGTCCAGTTCCGTCTGTAACTGTTCAAATTCCAGTTCCATGTACATCCGGTCCTCGGCAGTATTGGTTTCATTCTGCGCCTTGACAGAAAGCTCCGTCATCCTGTGAAGGATATCCGAAGCTTCATTTAATGATCCATCCCCGATCTGTGTCCAGGAAACGCCATCTATGGCATTCTCCGTTCCCTGATCCAGACCCCGGATCAAACGTCTCATTTTTTCCGAAATGGCAAGACCCGCCGCATCATCCGCAGCCCGGTTAATCCGATAGCCGCTGGACAACTTTTCGGTGGATTTTGCTTTTTTTGTATTGACTACACCCAGATTATTCTGCGCATTCAATGCCATCATGTTATGATTGATTCTCATAATCTTCCCCTACAATCTTTATCTTCCGATACTGTAATACTCAATTCCCGCTTCTTTCATATCCTGTAGTGCATACAGATTGCGTCCATCGTATACAAGAGGGGTGCGCATCCATTCTTTGTATTCTGCCGGCTTTACTGCCTTAATCTCCGGCCATTCCGTAAAGACAAAACAGATATTGGCATTCTGCAATGCTTCCTGTGGGGACTCTGCATAGGTAATAGATCCCCGGTCAATCTTACCTTCCGGGAACTGCATTTTGGCTCTTGGCACACCGGTAGGATCGTAAGCATAAATATCCGCTCCCTGCTCTAACAATAACTTAATATTCTCAGAAGCCGGTGCTTCCCTGAGATCATCCGTTCCGGCTTTAAAAGTCAGTCCTAAGACAGCCACTTTCAATCCGCTAAACGTGATCATACGATCCTTTGCTTTTTCAAACAAGCGGGTCTTTTGTCTGGTATTAACATCCACGCAGGCTTCTACTGTTTTTAATTCATAGCCCACCTGTTTGGCAAGGAATTTGAGTGCCTTGGTATCCTTGGGGAAACAACTTCCGCCAAAACCGATTCCGGCATTTAAGAAGCGTTCACCGATACGGGCATCGTAACTCATTCCTTTTGCCACGTCCTGAATATCGGCTCCCACAAGTTCACAGAGGTTTGCGATATCATTCATATAGGAAATCTTGAGTGCAAGGAAATCATTGCATGCATATTTGATCATTTCTGCAGAACGTCTCTTTACGGAAACAATCGGCAGATGGAATGGTTCATAGATCTCCATCAGTTTGGCTTCCGCCTCTTTGGATTCGGTACCGATGATGATACGTGCCGCATGGAGTGTATCCCGTACTGCCGTGCCCTGTGCTAAGAATTCCGGATTGGATGCCACTTCCACTTTCACATCATTTACCAGGAAATCTTTGATGAACTGCTCCACTTTATCATTGGTTCCGATCGGAACGGTTGATTTTACTACCACCAGACAATCGTGTACAATGGATTCTGCGATCTGACGGCATACCGTTGCAATATAACTTAAATTGGCGCTTCCATCCGGCATTTCCGGGGTTCCAACACCAATAAAGATTGCTTCCGCTTCGCGGTACGCTTTCTCATAGTCCGTTGTATAATGCAAGCGTCCGGTTGCATTGTTCTTTTTCATCAGTTCTTCCAATCCTTCTTCATAGATCGGAGACACGCCGCTTTCCATTAATTTTACTTTTTTTTCATCAATATCCACGCAGGTCACTTCATGTCCCACTTCTGCAAAACACACACCTGCTACCAGTCCTACATAACCGGTTCCCGCTACTGCAATCTTCATGTCAGCCTCTTTTCTGAGCGATTTGTGGTTTCCTCACCTTTCTCCAAATCACTGCTTTTTTCTTTATTTTAATAATAAATTTTCTTCGTGTTTAATACGGATCAGATCCAGTTCAAAATCCTTACGATCCCGCTGGGAAATATTGTTTAAGATCAATCCGGCAAAAAATGCCTGTACGGCTGCCAGTCCTACAAATCCGCACACAATGAGGGTCGGGAATTTGGCCACCAGCCCGGTTGCAAACCATTCCATCAATACCGGAATAAAAAATCCCACTGCCACTACCATTAGCAAGAGCGCAAGCAGCGCAAAGAAGCGAAACGGCTTGTATTCCCGAAATAGTCTCGCAATTGTAAATAAGACCTTGATTCCGTCGGAATAGGTATTTAACTTGGAAACACTGCCTTCCGGACGGTCACGGTAATCGACTTCCACATTTTCTACCTGCATATTGTTATTTACGGCATGGATTGTCATCTCCGTTTCAATCTCAAACCCTTTGGACATGACCGGGAAGGTCTTTACAAAGGAATAACTAAACGCACGATATCCCGTCATAATGTCCTTGATATCACAGTCAAACAAAACATTGATGCTCTTTCTGACAAGGGAATTGCCCAGATTGTGGAACGGTCTTTTATTTTCGGTAAAATACGTGGTGGAAAGCCTGTCCCCCACGACCATGTCCGCATTGTGGGAAAGTACTTTTTCTACCATCTGCGGTGCATACTCCATCGGGTATGTGTCATCCCCATCCACCATGATATAGCACTCGGCATCAATCTCACGGAACATCCTGCGGATGACATTGCCTTTTCCCTGCATATATTCATGACGTACCACGGCGCCGGCACCTTCTGCCAGTTCTACCGTGCGGTCACCGGAATTGTTATCGTATACATAAATAACGGCTTCCGGCAATGCTTCTTTTGCATCCCTTACCACCTTTTCAATCGTCTTTTCTTCATTATAACAAGGAATCAAAACTGCGATCTTATCCATTCGCAAATCTCCATTTCTGTTCATTTTTACTCATTCGTTCCCATTATAGTATAAATGTCACAAAAAATCTACATGAACCTCAGCTTCCTCGGATCTTATGATTTTCCAAGAGAATTCTCTCAGAATTTCGAACGTGTTCTCTCAGGATTGTGTTTTAAAAAATTCCGCCGTTAAAAACGGCAGGAGTAAAAATACCGGGAATAAATAGCGGAGCAGACAAAATGCCGGTGTCGCAACCATAATGGTGCCCCATAAAATGATGAGCGGAATCAGCCAGATTGCCTGACTTGCACACCCTCTGCGCACATACTGCAGCAGGAGTAAAAATACCATACACATCTGCATTGCCATACTGCCAAGCATACAGACAATGGGAGCTTTTCTTCCGGCTAATACCAGTTTCTCAAATATTTTTTCAAAAGAAACACCGGTTATCTTTTGTATCACATCCATCTGTTTTACACCGAGTTCGTTTTCCGTACAGCCCTGTGTGCAGACACTGTTTGTCTCCCCATAGTGCCAGTAGCCGACGGTCTGCATCAGATAGGCTTTTACATAACTTCCCAAATGATCCTGTAAGCCGTTCCACCAGACCTTCATAAATCCCGCAACATTCTCATTTAAAAAAGCATCATCAAACGCTTCATCAAATTTGTACGGATCCGTATAGCCCGGCCGGTACACTTCTTTTACTTTTTCCACAGGCATCAATCGGTCCAAAAATTCCATATCTTCTTCTTCAAAGGTATCCCCCTCCCACAGCACGTAACCGACCTGCTGCAGCGGCACGGAAGCCGATTCTGCAAAGGACTGTTTTTCAATGCCGATCATACGAAAGACCGGTCCCTGCCAAAGCAAAAGTAAACCAATCGCACAAGCAAATACGATCACAATCTGTTTCCAATATTTTTTGTAGGAAAAGAGGAAAATAACCGCCATCACGATGGCAATATACATCCCGTTGTTACGAAGCATGGAAGAAAGTAAAAACAGAACGGACAGCAGGACACACTCTAACGGTTTTTTTAAGGGTTCCCCTCTCCTGCTGATCACATCATAGATCTTCATACAGAGTAGGACAATGATCACCGAAAACAACACATCCTTGGAAAGATAGACAGAATACATCCCTATAAACGGATGAAAAGCAAACAGACAGACGGCAAAAATCTTGCACAGCACATGTACGTGAATACGCAGAATGCGCACACTAAGATTAGCAAGCACAGCTGCAACCGCCACCAGTTGTAAAAAACTAAATACACCGACAGAACCCGTCAGGGATAAAAAACCGGTCAGTTTTCGCACCACCATCATGGCTCCCGTAAAAAGTACGGGATGATGATTCGTCCAGGGGATCCTCCCCTCTGCCATGGAAAGGGATTCCCATGTGTCAGGTCCGCAATTGCCCGGAAAAAAGGTCAGATAATAGGGAAGATAACATATTGTATACAAAACAAACAGACTTACCCCCGGATGCTTTTTAACAAACGCAAGTATGCCTTTCCTTTTTGCATCCGTTTTTTCTTTTACATTTCCAAAGCAAGTCTCTTTTTGACATAGGGAGTCCGAAAACGTGAATAATAAGAAGAGCAACGCCGAAAAAAACAAGCCCAGAAACGGCCAGATCAAAAAATCCGCAACGGAAAAATCAGAAAAAATCCTGTCGTCCATATCGATTTTACTGCCCACGACCAGTGTCAGGGCGTAAAGAAAACCCGGAATAAGACTAAATCGCACGTCCTTTTTCACAATGCCTTTTACAAGCGTCTGCGTCGTTTTATAGTAAACGGCCCCAGCCAACAGGATCATGCACGGAATCATCCATTCGATGCCGGTAATGCCATAGCCGCTTACCATGCCAAGGGATAATCCCGTAAGATAGGACAGCCCCGCTAAAAGCAATCCCCCAAAAATATTCTTATATCTGCCCATAACATTTCCCATATCCGTCTCCATTCCACTGCATTGTAATCACTCAAAAAAACGAGTGCATTGCTTTTGCGTCGCTTTTAGCGACATTCTACCCATGCAAAAGCGTGC
>CAYLSH010000048.1:0-14431 GCA_964386235.1 uncultured Lachnospiraceae bacterium
AACCCCTTGTAAATTCAAGGTTTCTTTCGCTTGTCATAAATATATCACGTTCCCCAGTAGCAGATATCAGTAATGCTCGTCCTTCTCCTGCTTCAATTATTTTTTTCAAATTAACGATAAAACCAACCTGCATGGAGTTAGGCTGTAAACAATACTTTTCAACAGAAGGAATCTCTTCACTCTTGGCAGTCTCCCTCTGCTTTTTAATTATTTTGTATCTCTCTTTATATTGTTCATAAAACTCATCATATTCTAATGTATATTCACTATTCCAAAGCTCATTGAATTCTTGCAACACGCTCTGTGTAATCTCGCCTTTTTGCGTTGATACCACACGTGTATTCCACTCACGATTACTTGTAAGTGCAGTTCTCGTCATATTGGAACTACCTATAATAATTCTATAGATCTCATCTTTTTTAAAGATATATCCCTTGGTATGAAATCCGTCTCCGGAAGCTTCCACATCATACATTTTCAATGTAATATTAGTAAGACTATTTAACTTTTCTAAAGCTCTCGGTTCACTAAAATTCAGATAATTCGTTGTAAGGATTTCTCCCTTAACGCTTTTCTTTTCAAGGGCTTTCAGCGTCTGTAACAACGGTGTAATTCCACCCATTGTAATAAACGCCACACTAATTTGAAACCCGTCGCATGCCAACAATTCATCCTCTATAGATGATAATACTTTCTTTCCTTGCTTGTAGTTATTCGAAATAAACTGTGGCTTATACGCAAGATTAGATGCAACTGTTCCATCTATGTATGCGGTTTCAAATCCACTACGCATTTCTTGTAATTTGTCCTGTGTCATTTTATTCCTCATTCCTAATCCGGTAAGTTTTGTCCTTTAATCCACAACGTTTTTTGCTCATATATTCCATCGTTAATCATCGTGTACTTCCTCCAGTCTCAACTCCGCATTTTATCCTTACGCAGTTCCATAATACCATCTTACAAAATCTCACTCCCACATCCCGCTATCCAAAATCTTCTGCAAACTCTGAATTACCGTCTCATAACCTACCGGTACAAAAAGCAATCCCATGGTAATATCCTCATAATCACTTTTATATACCCGACTTTCAATTATCTCCCGCAATATTTCCGGCACACATACACCTTCTTTAGCCGAAGGGCAGACAATCATTTCCGAGCGCACAGCACGGACTTCCGGTATAAGCTTTGGCAGTTCATCTGAAATGCGCATAGTTTCTACAATCTTATGAATATCATGTGAACTACCACCCACCTAAAGGTAGGTGGCTTCTAAAAGGTGCTTATGCACCTTCGTTTAAGAAGTTTGATATTTAAGTTTCCACCTATTACTAGGCAATCCTTATTCTTATAGGCGTGTCCACTTCGCCTCTACCGTATAGGATATTCATATCCACAACGCTACTTTTTCGCATGATGTTCAATGCTCCATTCACATCTGCATTGAATGTTTTGCCACCAGATGTTCTGTAAAGACCACGGTGTATTCTTTTACCGCTGAAAGTATATTCCTTGGGATTATCAGCATTGTAAACTGGAATAGCATCTTTATCCCAAAATGAGGATTTTGAAGTATAGCTTTCTTCCTGTTTAACATAGGTTATATCATTCAGTTTACATAGATATTCCAATTTTTCACGAAGCTGACCGTATGGAATATTTACAAAGTTCTGATTATTTGACTTGCCAATATTTGAACTTCTTTGGAAAGTTTCATTGTATCCAACAACAAGAGTTCCAATATCATTTGCAATACAATATTCTATGACTTTACGAGCTGTTTTGTTCATGTAATCATTTACTTTGTTGTTTCGGTCGCGCGCAATAGATTTTTGCCTGTTAGTGATTTTTCTGCCAAGATGTTGTCTATCTTTAATGGATTGCAAACGGGCATTTTCCTTGTTGAACCATTGATTGATGGATTTCAATTTTCTTCCATCAATGATGAATGATTTACCTTTGCTTGATACTGCTGTTACAAGATTATTTATACCTAAATCCAAAGCAAGTGCATTGTTAGTATTGAGATTCCTTTGAACACATTCAGTTTTATAGATGTACTGGATTTCAAAGAACCTTGCGTTAGCTTTAGGCATGATACGAATTTCTTTAATTTTTTTATCGAGTAATATAGGCGGTATCTTTATCTCAACAGACTTATGCGTTTTCTTAAAACTATTAGAAAACGGAAGTATTAACTTATTTCCATTAAGTCTTACAAAACCTATGACAAGTGTTGCATATCCATCTTTCGGAAGGTAATGTGGTAGCTTACAATCCTTAAAAGCATATTTACCCTGTTTGGCACGCTTTAGCAGACCGAAAAATGACTTGAACGAACCATCAACCTCTTTAAGAATCTGTTGCGCCATGTTTGAATTAAGAGTTTTGTAGTTAGAGCTGTTTTTCAACAGAGTATAGTTTTTCTCATACTTCAAAAACTCGCCTTCATTAAAATAATACTGCCGCACATTGTATATGGCTTCATTAGTGAGGTTTTTAGCAGCGTGACACAATTCTTTTATGGAATTGTAATCTTCTTTAGACAGATGTTTGACCTGTTGTTTTACTGTAAGATACATAGCAATTTTCTCCTTTCCACTAGATTTAGGAAATATTATCCTATGTATCTATTATATCAGATATTTTACTGGTTTCATAGCATTTTAGTAAAAATACATGTTTTTTTCGGAAATCAAACACCATTCATCCCACGACCTAAAGGTCGTGGGTTTTCTGGTTGAAACATTATAAAAACAATTGGAGACTGCTTAGGCCGAAGCAGGATAACCCGGTTCACTTTACGCATCAACAAAACGAATACTTCTTCATCCCGGCATGTGATTGCTCCAACGCAGCAAATATAGAATCCAGTCTTCTTATCGCCTGCTTCTTATCCCTACGCTCTGCAGCTTTATAATATTTCTTCTGACGTTTTGTACTCTTTGGCAGTTTTCTATAATCATCCATGATGATAACCTTTGCACGATCATGTGCTGTAATATACTCCACAATTTTCTCCATCGACTCCGTTGGTTTCACATCATACTGTCTATGGAAATCTCCGCAAATTGCAACGTTAAATCTCATTTCAGGAGAATATGTATTACGATGATACAGTAAGTAATCACCACATTCTTTTCTCTGAAATACCTTCCAAAATCCAACTTCGGTCTGAATGTATAACGTGTCAGATCGTTTGTGATAATGAAACTGCAGATTTCTTTTTCTAGACCAAGTTGCAATTGCATTCTTATGTACATTCACATCGCCACACAAACCGGCACAGTATTTACATGGATGATAATACTTACGTTCAGCAACTTCTACACTCATTTCTTTACGATTGTCCTGTTTAATTCTACTTGCATAAATACATCCGAATCTATGATAAATCTTATTCTTTTTATCACACTTTCTGCTTGCTACTACTAACATTCCATTTCCTCCATTTCAATATATTAAAAATAAAAGGAACCAAGAATCAGGAACATTTTCCTTTCCTAATGGCTAATGGCCTTCCTTTAAAACAATACTCGCATTTTAGAAGTCCAATAAAACTCTCTCAATTGATAAAAGCAAAACATTTATACATCCTCCTATATCAGACCCCATTCTACTTATGCATCCGATGAAGGATTCCAATTGTTATCTTGGCGGTTGGCTTTACCATATGGAGGAAGAAGTGGAATGGGAAGCAGTCGAACCTATTTCCTTAGGCAGAATTATTGATATCGCCGCAATGTCAGACGCCATTTATTTTCAAGGAGGATTTTGGGAATCCCAAAACTGGAATCCCGAAAATGACGGATATTTCCCGATTCAGTCTACAGATGTATAGGATGTTAGATTTCTGGAAGGAAATAAATGGTGTAGACGAAACATAACATCACCTGTTTCACCATAGCAATAAAAGGAGGGAGCATAAACAACTCCCTCCTTTTATCATTCTATCCTATTTAATATTCAGTTTCCTTGACAGCATTTCTGCATTTACCGCATACCCCAGTGCCGTTTCCTTGGTAATGACTCCCTGACGTACCAGACGCACAAGACTATTATCCATGGAGATCATGTCATCCGCATCCGCTCCATAGACAACACCCTCTATCTGAGGCACCTTATTGTCACGGATCATGTTGCGAATAGCCGGAGTTGCCGTCATAATTTCAAATACAGGAACCAGTTTTCCGTTCACATCCGGAACCAGCTGTTGTGAAATAACGGCTCTGAGTACCAGTGATAACTGAATTGCAATCTGGTGTTGCTGCTCTGGTGGAAATACGTCGATAATTCTGTCAATCGTATTGGCAGCTCCGATCGTATGCAGAGTGGATAACATCAGATGCCCAGTTTCTGCCGCAGTCATGGCAACCTGTATCGTTTCATAGTCCCGCAATTCTCCAAGCAAAATGACATCCGGGCTCTGTCTGAGTGCAGCACGAAGCGCCGGTACATACCCTTCCGTATCCAGATGAATCTCTCTCTGGCTAATAATGCTTTTATTATGACTGTGAAGGTATTCTAACGGATCCTCCAGCGTAATAATATGTTTTGCATATTTTTGATTAATGGCATCCACGATACACGAAAGTGTGGTGGATTTTCCGCATCCCGCCGGTCCTGTAACAAGAACAAGGCCTTTTGACATATCACTTAGTTCAATAACCGAATCCGGGATCATCAATTCTTTATGATCCGGCAAACGGAATGTAATAATACGCACTACTACCGCCATCGTACCACGCTGCATATAGGCATTTACTCGGAATCTCGACATTCCCGGTATTGCAAATGAGAAATCATCATCCCCACTGTCATGAAATCTTGACATAGTTCTGTTATTTGCCAGTTCGTAAATCTGCTTTACAATTTCTTCCGTATCAGCAGGCAAAAGTTTGTTTTCGTCACGATTGACAATAACATCATTAATCCGGTAAGAAACAGGCAATCCGGCAACAATAAATATATCCGATGCTTTACTTGCAATGGCATTTTCTAATATTTCTTTTACATTCATATTCCGTTCTCCCCTTTATCAAGGTGCCTGTAATACCGGAAGGGAAGTATCTCCTTCCCAGTCGCCCGTATTCACAATCTTCCATTTGGTAATATCATAATCATAAGAATCCATTGATTCATTCAAAAAACTAACTCCTACAACCAGTTCCTGTCTTTGATTTACCGGAACCGTAAACTCCGCATAGCCATCCGAATCCTGCTGTAAATATAATTTTTCGGGATGAATAAGAATCTCCCGTGCACGGTCAGATGCTCCGTAATATTCCGTTGTATGCTCGGCAAGTTCTCTACTCAAGGAATAATCATTGCGAGCCGATGAAATTGCAAGTGCGGCAAGCACCGCAAAACTAAGTCCTGTCAGAATCACCAGCATGGAAGAGGTTCCAATATTCATGACAATCGTTTTATTTTTTCTTTTCTTCATATTAATCCCCATTCCGCAGACGCGGATTACTTTACTATTCCACCTCATGAATACGGCTTGTCATCAAGGTATAAAGAACATCCGCCTGTTCTCCTTTTACCATAATGTGTGCCTCCAGTAAATTCCCATTTTCACGCAGATGCATTTCCAGTATATATTTTCCATCTTCCTTGCAAGGTTCCCAATTCTCATCCAGATTCATTTTCCATGTATCCTGCTTCCAGGATCCCTGCGGAAAAACTTTCTGCCAGCTTTCATTTTCAAAATCCCAGCCATTGTAATACTCAGCCACATTTGCAGCAATCTCAACCGCGTGTGTCAGTTTCTCTGAACGTACGCTAAGTGAATGAGCCTCACTGAAAAGCTGTACACAAAAAGCAGTGATAACAGAGAAAAAGAAAATGGATATCATCAGTTCGGTTAGGAATAATTTTGAACTATTGTCTCTTTGTCCCCTCATGAACCATTTCCTCCCATGTCACTTCTGATCGTAATCAAAATCCTCTCCTGATTACTTTCCGTATCTTCACATTCTACTAACAAAGTATGCGGCTCCGGCATGGAAAAATCCAGGCTCTTAAGCGGAACAATCTCCTGTCCGTCTATAGAAGACACCTTTGCTCCTTCTTTTGTGTACAGTTCACAAAGATATCCATCCTTTAAATAGAGGTAACACACATAGTCCTTGGTCTGGGCAATCCGAATACAGTCAATCCCATCAAATTCCGCAATACTGATCCCATTCTGTTCATCATTCTGATGAATCATTTCCCTTATATAGGCTCCGGCCACTCTGGCGTTTTCATTCCGTTCACTTCTTTCCACTATGGAACGATAAAAATTAACAGCAAGCAATAAGAGAACGATGGAGAAAAAAGTAAATAGCAAAAAGACTGCCATCTGAAAAAGAATATCTATATTATGTTTCTTTTCCGCTTCCCTTCTCATACATTACTCCTCTAATACTAACACTTTAATTTCCGGATAAAGATTAGAACCATATACCCGGTAATCCACCCGGAAATGCTCCTTATCATAAAGCAGGCCATACTTTTCCTCAAGATAGGAAAAACTTTCCGGATACCCGCCCTCTGTTACATAACATTGAAGAAGACTCTGTCTGATAGCTTCTTCCAGGTATTTTTGTTGCTCCTGAACTGAATTTTCAGCTGTTTTACCAATAATATAAACAAATAGGAATAACACAAACGCAAAAATAACCACGGATATTATAATTCCTTTGCGAGTGTTCCCTTTATTAACTCTCAGCACCTGATTTTTTCCGCAAAAACGTTTCACATCTGCCTCCTGATCACAACCATTAGTAGATTCCCGTCATAATATTCAAAAGAGGAAGCATAACCGATAATAATATCAGTCCAACCACAATTGATAACACTATGACTAAAGTGGGCTCTACAACTGCAATCAGACTGTGAATCTCATCATCTGCCTCATCCTGATACGTTTCCGCCACTTTTTCCATAACCTGCTCCAGATTTCCCGTCTTAGCAGCCAAAATAACCATTTTTCCGTATAATCCCGTAAAAATACCGGATAATGAAAATGCGGACGCAATGTCATTATCGTTTTCATATTTTTGGGCACAATCATTTATTTTTTGTTTCATCCGATCCGATGTAACAAGTCCGCCGGCCACTTCCAGACAGTGGCTCATATCCATTCCGCTGCTGATGGTCATTGCCATTCCGCTGGCAAAACGACTGATCATAATCTTATCGTAGATGCTTCTGAATGATTTTATTTTACAGACAACTGCCGTGAGACGTTTTCTGCCATTGGTTGTTCTGATCATGGAAATAGCCAATAAAATAAGTACTACCAATAGTCCCACAATTAATACACTGTACTGAGTCAGAAAACTTCCTGCCCGAAGCAGACCGCCGGAAAACCCTTCCATACTGCTTCCCAACTGGATAAATACCCTTTCAAAAATCGGCATGATCTTGGTGACCAGTACAATAATGATGATAAGCATCATGGTCACCATAAGAAGAGGATAACTGACCGCACTGCGAATCGCCGAATAGATGGCGTTTTCTCTTTCGTAGTGGTTTGCAAGGGAGCGCAAAACCTCATCCGTTTTACCGGTCTGTTCCCCAATCTCTACCATATACGTATAATACTCCGGAAAAACTTCTGCATCACGAACCGCCATGGCAAAAGAACCGCTTGCATACATGGTGTCCTGCATTTTCCCAAGCAACTCTTTCTCACCGGGATCATCGGTTTCTTCCATCATCAGTGTGATTGCCTCCAAAGAGGAAACCCCGCTTGCGATCATCATATACATTTCATCCGAAAATGCAAAAAGTTCTTCTGCGGATAGTTTTTTATTCCATTTTTTTCTGACTTTATTCTCCTTTTTCACGCTCTTACTCCTCTAATATTTATACTGCAAATCATAATAATCATCAGCATTTTCCATCTGTTTTTTAACTTCAGCCGCTTTTGCGGAAGAAACAAGGGTGGGATCCATCAAAACCCAGTCCGTCCCGTCAAAAACAATATAATCTTCTATCCAGCCCTTTTCCTCTATGTATACACTGATCCATGCATGATAAACAGTGCCGGCATATCCGATTTCCAGTCTTGCCGGTATTCTCTGTGAGCGGAGCATGGATGCCATCAGGGATGAATAATCAAAACAGATACCCTTACCTGTTTTAAGGGTATCATCCACAACAGGAAGATACCCCGATTGTACAGTTTCTGCTTTATCATAATCATAGGTCACATTCTGCGTCACATAATAAAAAATAGCCTTTACTGCCTCAAGATCATCGCTCGCATCTGCAACAATCTCTGCCCCTTTTTTTACCGCTTCGCTATTACTGTTAAAATCCACATAACGATTGGGATACAAAAAAACTTTTTTATCATCCTTAAGCTGCACGGAAACTTCCTGTGAGAATAATTCGGCATATTTATCATCCACTACATTTTCATATATACCGATCCGATACGCGCCATTACCGTCAGACATGGGAAATACCGCATAACTGCCATCAATGGGAACCCGGTAATTATAAGTTGCACCCGAAGGAGTATCCAGAAGCATACGGACTTTGCCGGCACCTCCCGTATAGGAAACCATAATATAGCCTTCGGATAAATTGGAGGCATCCACACGAACACCTTCCGTTTCATAAACCACTGTACCGTCTGCACTTGGCACTAACACAACCGGTGTGTTATCCCGTTTTGCCACTGTTTTTTCTTTCGTCTGCTCAGGCTTTTTCCTGGTCTGCGTTGCTTTTACCTGAATATCCAGCAGTTCTTCCTGTGTAGAAATTTTCTCTCCGGGTATCATAACAATATCATTTGATACACAGGCACACAGAAACGCAGTACAAACCATAAAAAGAATCACGCACAGGATCTTTTTACTGTAATTAAACATCATTTAACATTCTCCTGCATATGTCATACCACTTTTCTCTTGCATTAGTAGTATTGTAACAACTATAGGCATCCGTTTCAATAGTAAAATAGGACGGTTCTTGCTTCTATCGAAGAACGACCTTCTCGCCTTCTTTTATGTAAACATATTCTGCCATATCCAGACTGACATTTTCATCCATCATACCCACATTAGAAAGCAGAGAGGTTTTTATCTTACTTTCGAGTTTGCAAGAACTTCCCTTCACTTTTGCGGTTCTTGCCTGATTGCCCCATCCAACGGCTTCCACACCTTCTCCTGTAACGATCAGTGCACTGTTATTCAGATAAATACTTACTTTACCCCTGTCCGAACCAACTCCATATATTTTGGTAGCGTGAAGATTCATCATAATATTGGCATGTGCGATGGACGTTTCACATTCATAGCCCTCAAAAGTACCAATACCAATGGCTTCTTCCGCATTCAGATCACTCATCCAGGTAATATGTTCCATTGAAAGATGAAGGTCACCCATGATGGAACCTACGCCGATCGCTCTGGCCGTGGCTACGTCTATGGTAAGATCACATCCGAAAATCATCGGATTGGTGTTGCCGCTGTATGAACCAATACCAACACCTTCCTGTCCCACCAGACGTATTACATATTTACCGCTTTGTATATGAATGCCTCCGCCGGTTCCGGAACCAATACCGATTCCGATCATACCGGTTCCGTTGATTTCGATACAACCATCCTGTTCAAAGAATAGTTTTCCGTGACCGGCATTCATATTATTTCCAATTCCGAAATAGTTGGATCCATTCACCAGAATATAGAGGTTTCCTTCTCCTTTTATGGTTAGTTTGGAATCCTGCGGCACACGGATACCTCCATCCATGCAACGATTTTCTCCCTGTAAAACGATGGTTACATCACAGTCATTTCCGATATCAACGCAGACACCGTGTCCTTTCCCTTTCAGTGTAACATTATTAAAGGTAATGTTTCCCTTATAACCATTTTTTACACGTAGGTACATATCGTTTTCTACGTTTAAAGCACCGGTAAGCGTAACATCCCCATACCGATCACCTTCCTGTGAAATCTCAAGAATGGAATAATTATCCGCTGCCAGTTTGGCAAGGGAAATATGACTCTCCTTACCGGAGAGATATACCTGGCGGCCCTTATAGTGTCTTTCCATATTGTTAAATTCAATGATTTCATTTTTAACTGTTTTGGATATGGAATCCATCAGTTCTTCGGCAGGTCTTGCGGTATAGTATCCCTGAATCAGGTCCACGCCCAAACGAATAACCATCTGCAGTTCTTCTGCTGTTTCCACACCTTCCGCCAAAACCACAATATTATTGTCATGTGAAAACGTGATAATATCTTTTACAAAATGTTGTTTTTGCGGACTATCCTGAATATCCGACAAAAGCATTCTGTCAATCTTAACATATTCCGGCATATAGCGGAGCAGATTCGTGACATTGGAATAACCGGTTCCATAATCATCAATGGCCGTTTTCACACCTATATCCGTAAAATATCCCTGCAATCTGGACAATTCCTCATCCGTCAATTCCTGCTGTTCAGTCAGTTCCACAATAACCGTATCCGGCAATTCCTTTACATACTGTGCCATCATCATGGCATCTTCTCCCTGCAATAAATTACCGGGTATACTGTTAATGAAAATCTTGCGCCCGTTATGAAATGCTTTCTTGTTTTTGCTTACAATATCGAGGACATTAAAGAATGTCATCTTTTCCACGTCATATAATCGTCCAAAGTATTCTGCATACTTTAATACAACAGGGGGCGCCATATAAGGATTGGTGTCCGGACGCATCAGTGCTTCATAACCAAAAATCTCCCCATTTTTTGCATCTACGATGGGCTGGAAATGATAGCGGAACAAATTTTCATCCAGTAATTTTTCTACTATTCTTGTTTCTTTCTGTTCTTCCTGTGTTAATTCATCATGCCATGCATTCTTTCTTTCGCTGATCTTATCACCGTTTTTCTTGCTGACAGCAACATTGACAAGTCGCTCCAGTTCTTCACTTGAGGATGGTTTTCCAACTTCTATACCATGGTACAATTCTACATCGTATTCCCTGTCTAAGACACTTTTGGATGCTATAAACTGATCCAGGATAGCGTTGTACCCATCCCAAAGCGTATCATGCGGATCCTCCCTGGAGATCAGAATGGTAATCATTTCCCCATTGCCAAAACAGGCACTGATACCATCTTTGAAGGTATCCTTTAAAGCATGTGCCATCATAAGGATCACACGATCCCCCTCTGCCCTTCCGTACATCTCATTAATCTTCGTCAATTCTTTGATATCAATGGCAAGAACACCGACATATGCATCCTCTTCTTTGATCCGATGCATAATCTGTTTTTTCTGTTGTAGAAATCCGTTGTAATTGTACAATCCGGTCATGGCATCATGAATACGGGTTGCCTCTAACATCTGGTTACTGCGCTGGATGGCCTCAATTCTTCTGAAACACTCCAATGCCTGCATCACATTGCGTAACCACATACGATACGTTGCATCATACACTCCGGGCTTACCCTCATAACAGAGAGTCGCATAGCCAAAACACAGATCTTCAAAATGAAGCGGTGAAAAATAGTATACTCTGGGTCTGTCATGTTCTTCCTGCAGATCCGGAATCAGTGTATTTTTATCAAAATAACGTTCAAAACTGATCTCCCCGGCACGTCCTCCGTCTTCGCCGCATTCTAACACCTCCAGCATATGGGAAGAAAAGACCGTATCAGAGCGTCCTTCTCTCTCCCTTTTGTCCATATCAATCCAGTCTTCATTCAGGCAGATATGAAAAGAAGTAAAATCACGGATCTGATGAACATAACTGTCAACGGTTTTTATCAGGTTATAAAGAGTCGTCTGGCACAAGAGATCCTCGTTCATATGGTTATTGGCAGCAAAAAATGTTCTGCCGGAGGATTCCGTATCCCAACTCTGACGCAGATAAACCTTGGGCGCTACAATGGCACTTTCACACCCGCAACTGCTACCAATAAATAATTCTCCCTGTCCATCAAATTCAGGCAATGCATCGCCTGATAACATGGCATGAATATACTCTGCTGTATATCCGCCATATTGCGTAACCGGTAATGGCACCGAAGTAATGGGCTTGGGACTGTTCATGCCGGCTTCTATCAGATCATAACCGATCACGGCAACATCTTCCGGTACACGATATCCGTATTTGGTCAGCATCTTGGCAGCACCAATTGCCATATAATCATTGGCGCAGGCAATGGCGCGGGGCATTTTAATTCCTTCCTTAACCAGTTTCGTAACAAACTCTTCGCCGCCATTGAACCAGAAATTACCATAGTAAATCCATTCCTCCAATACAGGCAGATCATGTTCCTCCATACATTTTTTAAATGCATTCAGACGCTGCATGGAATGTTTATGTCCTTCCCATCCTGTTACATATGCAATATCACGATATCCGTGCTCATCAATCAGATGAGAAATAAGTTGGTCGGTAGTCTTACCGTAATCCATTTCTACGTATGGAAATAAATCACTTTCCTTGTCCACAACAAGTACTTTTCCGGAATAATGCTTATGTACATCTTTTTCTATATTGTCTGCAACATACGGAATCTGTATTGTATCCAGCATCAGTACAATCGCATCATACTGATTATAGTTGACAAGGGAAAATATAGAACTTTCCCCCAGCTCCCTTGCGTGGGATTCCTGGAATCTCCGGTACATAGAAAATACACATACATCCATATCATATGAAAAAGTTTTCTGTAAAAAACCAAGAAGAAAATTCTTGGGATATTCTTCTTCCGCTTCTCCTACTAATATGGCAATTCTTTTTCGTACGCTCATTCTTTATCCTCCGCAATACTATTTTCGGAATGTTTATTTATATTTTACTACAAAATAGGGGGTTTTAGCAAATATCTTCTTACATTTCCTGGTAAAAATATATTATTACTATATCTTGTATTTATATTCAATAAATTTTCGCACAATTCGCAATTAATTATGGTATTTTTCCGCAAGTTGTTATATAATTATTACCAGGTATTTCCTTTTAGGGAAAAGTTATAAGGAAATCGCAAGAAATAATCAGACAGGGAGAGAAAATATGTTTAGTCAGTTATTCGGGAATTATCTTATTGAAAAAAAGATCATTAGCAGGGAAGAATATGTATCCTCTGTGCAGAAGCAATTATCCATCCGCGTAAAGTTGGGCACCATTGCCATTGCCGAAGGATTATTGGATGAAGAACAGGTGGATATGATTAATAAACAGCAGATGCAGTTTGATAAACGTTTTGGTGATATTGCCATCGAAAAAGGTCTTCTTACCTTATCCCAGATCGGAGAACTGTTAGACAAGCAGGGCAACCCTTACATGCAGTTTATAGAAGCATTAACCGAATGCACCAGGTTAACCCCAACGGTATTAGAAAAGACCCTTTCCGTATTCCAGAAAGAAATGGGCTTTTCCGATGAGGAAATGACAGCACTGAAAAGAGATGATTTAGATTCCATGATTCCAATATTTGCATTTTCCGCCAAGCCACACGTAACGGAACTTGCAGGGCTTATGGTCAGAAATATCAACCGCTTTATCACAAGGGATTTCTACATTGGTAAGATTAAAAGGCTTGATTCCTTACCTTATTGTCACCTGGCCGGACAAAAAACCATTGGTAAAGACTACATACAACTTGCTTTAGCCGAGACTGAGGACGAAGGAGCTTTCACTCTTCTTGCCTCCCGTTTTTCCGGCGAAGAACACAAAGAAGCGGATGAAGATGCATTTGATGCGGTATGTGAATTTATCAATGTTAACAGTGGTCTGTATGCATCCGAACTAAGTAAAAAAGAAATAGACCTGGATATGGAACCCGTATTTGCTTATAAAGACCAGATGATTAGCGGTGAATTCTATGCCCTCCCCATCTACATTGAAAACAAAAGGATTGATCTGATCATCGCTGTCAACTCCGATACTAACATGGGAGATATTCCCTTTACCTATACCACCGTCGGAAGCATTGTATACGAAGCGGATCCCAATGCCAGGGGGACTGTTCTTTTAGTGGATGATTCCAAGATGTCCAGAAAAATGCTTAAAAATCTCTTGGAAGATGAGGGCTATTCTGTCATTGCAGAGGCCGGTGACGGTTTGGAAGCCATTGAAGCCTACCAAAAATATACTCCGGATCTCATCACATTGGATATTACCATGCCAAACATGGATGGACTGGAAGCCTTAAAAGAATTGATTCAAATAGATCCTGATGTAAAAGTAATCATGATTACCGCAGCCGGACAACAGAACAAACTCATTGAGGCATTAAAGATCGGTGCCAAGAAATTTATCACCAAACCTTTTGAAAAAGAAGAAGTCATACACAATGTCAACGAAGTAATGGAATAAAATAAAAGAAAAAAGAATCGCCGGCTCCCAAAAGAGCCGGCGTTTTATTTTATGCAATAGGAAATTTCTTTGAAATTACCTATTGCACAAAAAACACTCCGT